>NZ_JARVCN010000250.1:0-31894 GCF_038442745.1 Crocosphaera sp. Alani8 | reverse complement strand
TGGCTCTTTTCGTCATCTGGTAAGGCTTTCAGGTATTCGTGTCCCCACGCCAGCTCAGCGTTAGTTGTCATTGCTAGTTTAGGACTGTTTGTGTACGGAATCGCTACTTTTAAAGGTGAAGCAAAACCCAATGGTGTTCTTCCTGATAACCTCAAAACCTATCAAGACTGGAGCTTTTTTACTTCGGGTTTCTTGATTGGCGGTTTGGGCGGCGTGTTATTCGCTTGTTTCCTTTTGCTTGAAATTGCTCGTGCGGGCATTGCGTAGCAGTTGATCGATAAAGGAAGTAGAGGAGCAAGGGAGAAATTTAGAATCTAAAATGCCAAAATTTTATGTTTCTGAATTCCTGATAACCCTTGTTCTCCTACTTTCTTTAAATAAATAAAAAATGGAGATTTTCCTATGACAATTCCTTTACTGGATTATCCGTTATCTAGTCAAAATCAACGGGTCAATGGTTTTGAGGTACCTGGGGACGAAGTTCCTAAAATCTACACCTTGGAAAATTTACCTCAAGGGACAGAAATCGGCGAAATTATCTGGGCCTGCTACCGACAAATTTTTAATGAACAGCAGATTATCACTTTTAATCGCCAAATTACTCTAGAGTCTCAGCTAAAAAACGGGCAAATTACCATTCGGGATTTCATTAGAGGTTTGCTTTTGTCTGATTCGTTTCGTCGTTTAAATTACGAGACAAATAGCAATTATCGCTTTGCTGAGATGTGTATTCAAAGGGTTCTTGGGCGATCAGCTTACAATAAGAAAGAAACCATGGCCTGGTCTATTATTCTAGCAACTCGAGGGTTACAAGGCTTTGTTGATCAATTACTCAATAGCGAAGAGTATTTAGGAAACTTTGGGGATGACATTGTTCCCTATCAACGTCGTCGGATTTTGCCTCAGCGAACCGTGGGACAATTACCAGTAGCTAGAATGGCCCGTTACGACGACCACCATCTGACTCAACTCCTCGTCACCGGTCAACTTAAACCTGTTCCTCGTATTGTGGTTGATCGCAGTGCTGGTGTTTATCGAAAAGTTATTCTTCTGGTTCCTGCTGCCTCGGTTGCCTTATTAATCGCTATGATCTCCGTTGTTGTTGGTTCTCGATAGCAGAAAATGCAAGAGAAGGAACAGACCTTTTGTTCCTATCTCCTGCTTTGTGTAACATCTCTTAAAGAAAATAATTATTAATAAGTTTTCAAGGTTGAAAGCAATTTAATTAGCATAAAAGCTTAAATTATCCATTAAATTAACAAAAGTATGTTTAAATATTATTGAGAAAGATTATTATTAAAGCAACTTTGACTTCATGGCACTCTCCTCTCTGTCCTTCCTCACTAACGACTCTGAGTCGAAAAAACCCTCAAAATACCTTCTTTGGTGTCGTCCCACATTTGCCCCCGAACAAGGGGTATTATTGGTGTTGTTTGGTTCTTTTTTGACCGGTGCATCTTTGGCACAACAATGGAATCAATGGACTAATTTAGCTTTGCTCTGTGTCTTTTTTGCCCTACAAGTGGAGCATCCCTATGTGGTGCAGCTCAAGCAAAGAAGAACTTGGAAACCCCGTTTTTTGATTTGGGGGGGAATCTATGGAATAAGTGCCTTAAGTTTGGCGGTAGTGCTTTGGTTTCATTCTCCAGTATTGTTACCCATTTATCTCCTAGCGATCGCTGCATTGATTGCCGATGGGGTTGCTGTACTTCACCAAAAGCATAAGTGCATAACCAATGAACTGATCAGTTTTGCGGCTATTTGTCTCGCATCACCCTTAGCTTACGGTGCAACCACGGGGAATCTCTCTATGGAAGCATTTGGGATGTGGATTTTAAACACTTTATTTTTTAGTAGTGCTATTTACACCATCAAACTACGGAAAAAAAGAACCCAATCGTTAACACCAGGAATTATTTATCATGGTTTATCGGCCTTAATTATAGTCGGACTTTATGAGTTAGATTGTTTATCCTTAATAACAGCTTTATCTTTTGCCGTAGTCTTGATTAAATTTGGCATCGTTAATTGTGTACTGGAATGGTATCGTCAAGCCAAGTTTCAGGCGATCGCTATTTTTGAAACTCGCTTTGCTCTAGTTTATACTGCCATTGCTTGTATTAGTGTTCTTCCTGCACATTTGCCCCCAAGATAACGTTTATAATAATTAGGGTAATCAGCTAAGATTAACCTGAATGGACAGTTTGTTATCTGTTTTACGCGATAATCCCTTAGTTTCATTTACTATTTTATTATTAGTTATTCTAACCTTACCGCCCATTTTTGAGCGGTTACGTCTTCCTGGGTTAGTAGGGTTACTCTTTGCTGGTGTTATTTTGGGCAAAGATGGTTTCTATATTTTAGATGCCGATTCGGAAAGCATAAAATTGTTTACTGACATCGGTAAAATTTATCTCATGTTTGTGGCGGGATTAGAAATAGATTTAGCTGAATTTCGCAGAACAAAAGAACGCTCTTTAGTTTTCGGTAGTTTAACATTCTTTTTTCCCTTATTAACAGGAACTTATGTAGGTTATAATTTTGGTTTTGGTTGGAATTCTTCTATTTTAATCGGTTCTTTTTTAGCGTCTCATACTCTCTTAGGTTTTCCCATTGTTCAACGGTTAGGAATGGTCAAAAATCAGGCCGTAATGGTAACCATTGGAGCAACTATTTTTACCGATATTGCTGCTTTATTGATATTAGCTATTTGTGTATCTATTCATAGTGGTGATTTTTCCGCTGCTAGTTTAGTTATTCAATTTGTTTCTTTGGGTTTTTACTCGGTTTTTGTCCTCTTCGGTTTTGACTGGTTAGGTAAAGAATATTTCAGGCGCAGTGGAGATGAAGAAAGTAATCAATTTTTGTTTGTTCTACTAACATTTCTTTTGGCTTCTATTGGCGCACAATTAATTAACGTGGACAAAATTGTAGGAGCTTTTTTAGCCGGTTTAGCTGTCAATGATGTGGTAGGTAATGGTCCAGTAAAAGAAAAGGTAGAATTTGTAGGTGGAACCTTATTTATTCCTTTCTTTTTTGTGGGAATGGGACTTTTATTAGATATTCCTGCTTTCCTTGAGACAATTCGTTTTCAACAGCTTTTAGTTATTGGTATTGTTGGGGGGCTAATCGTCTCAAAATTACTGGCTGCAACCATCGCTAAGTTAATTTATCGCTATACTTTAGCGGAATTACTTACTATGTGGTCATTGTCTTTGCCCCAAGTTGCAGCCACATTAGCAGCCGCTTTAGCCGCTTACGAAGTTCAGAATTCAGCAGGGGAAAGATTGATTAATGAAGCTGTTTTTAATAGTATCATTGTCTTGATGCTAATTACTTCTGTTTTAGGACCCGTATTAACTGCACAATTTGCCACAAAATTGCCGTTGCCAAAAACAAAAGAAAATGAAGAAAACGATAATGTTGGAAGTACCTTAGACGAATGGTTACCTCAATTAAGAACAGAAATCAAGAACGATAATTTTACTGTAGTTATTCCCATCTATAATCCCCGTACTCAACGGGATTTAATCGAAATGGGTGCTTTATTAGCAAAAAAAGAATCAGGAATTATTGTCCCGGTTTCTATCGCCGCAGCTAATGTTCACATGGATGATCCGCAAGTTGATGGTAACCTTAAACAAAGTCAAATTTTGTTAGATCGAGCCATAGAAATTGGTCAGGAATTTAATGTATCTGCTCAACCGATTATCCGAATCGATGATGATGTTGCTCAGGGAATTAGTCGCAGTGCAAAAGAAAAAAATGCTGACCTAATTATTATGGGATGGACTGAAAATACAGGCTTAAAAGCACGACTTTTTGGCACAATTTTAGATACAGTTTTTTGGTCGTCTCATTGTCCCGTTGCTGTGATGCGTTTACTGGATAATCCCACCAATTTACGTCGCATTTTACTACCGATTAAAAATATAAGTAAAGCCACTTTAGAAACTCTTAAGTTTGCTAAACTATTTGCTGATGCTAACCAAGGAAAAATTACCTTATTACATATTTGCGATCGCCAAACCCCAAATGAACAAATTACAGAATTTAAAAACACTTTATATCAGTTAGCAACTGATTATAAATTATTAGAAATATCCAAAATAAAAATGATTATTCATGAGGAACCTGCACAAGTAATTATTCGCGCTTCTCATCAGTTTGATCTAGTAATCTTAAGATCCTTTCGTCGTCGTACAGTTGGTGGTTTAGCAGTAAGCGATATCACTACAGAAGTCCTCAAAAAACTAAGTTGTTCTTTAGTCTTATTTGGACAACCCCATTCGTAATTTTATCTGTCAAACCAAGAAGCAGATACCGTATGTAGTTAAGCAAAAGTTTACTTTTATTAAGAGACGATTCAAAGAACTATAAACAGGGGAATTTTAAGCTGGAGAATACCCCTAATTAAGGAGATAGTTTTATGACTGCGATGATAGCTCAAATAAAATTAACAGAGCAACGTAAAAGAAATCTAGCTAACTATCGTGAATTGTTGAAAAATCCTCGTTCTGATGCTGCATGGATTGCCAAAAAAAGAGCTAATCTTCCCTACAATGATTTTCTTGGATTAAAACTTCATGCTTGTGCTTTATTTGATGAAGGAAAAACCCTCAATCAATTAGATCAGTTATTTATCGATCAGCTACGAACATTTTTACCAGAGGAAGAAATCCGCCAAAACGGCAGGTTATTTCGAGCAATGTCTCTAGAAGACCGCAAACTCCTTTTTCCTGAAAGAATCGCTCAACTAAATGCTGATTCTCCTTTGATGTCGGTGAAAGAGTATGGGAAGTTACGACTAACCAAAGATGAATTAAGCTCATTCTTAGATGATCCTCAAACATCAGAAGAGTCAAGAGAACAAATTAAACAACATTTCGCTCAAATTGATTCATTACAAGAATTAAAACGAAATTTTAGAGAAATGGAAGCAGCAACCCGTGGTCACGGCAAAGTAGGGTGCGTTTTTGATACAATTCACTGCGACGATGAAGACGATCCAGGAGAATCAGAAGTTTTTTGCTTTGGCACAGTCTTTAATCCTGACAACGAAGCTGTTACAACATTTAACACAAAAATTTATGAAGATGTAGGTAACGGGGACGACAGACACCCTAAAATGGTCTTACTCGACCCTAGAAATTCAGACGCAGAAACTATTATGCTGCCGATGTCTGTGGTCATGATGGAAGCAGACAGAAGTTGGGAAGGATTCTTGGAGTTTCTAGGGGCCCTTAGTGACTTTCTGGCAAACTCGGAAAATGCGATTATCAGTATCATGCTTGAGATATCTCAAGAAGGTTTACCAGCTTGGATTGGTTTCGCTATCGATGTAGCCGGTTTTCTTTACGATGCGTATAAAGATGAAATGGATCATTGGGACCCTAATAAGGATGATTTAATTGCAAAAGGAGGCTATAGTTTCAAATTTGATAGTAATGAAGATGATGTTAGCTACGAAAATAGAAGTGGCTCTCGTCATCGCTTTGATTTTCTCTATAAAGTGAACCCAAATAAAACAACACCTAATTTTTGGGTTCGTCCACAAATTGGAGCAGGGGATGAAGGATGGTATAAACTAAAATTTCGCATTGGAGATTATGCAGAACTTAACAGCCTATATCCCGGCAAACTGTAATGATAATTTGATTTCAACTCAGTCTATAATTGTTCCCAAAACCAATGTTTTGTACGCACTGTAGTAAGACAAGGTAGACAATGTCTACCTTGTTATTCAAGGCCCCCTTGTCCTTCCCTAAAACCGAGGCTGTTTTTAGCTAAATATTTTCCTTTCTACAAGTTAAGGATCTTTCGGTGAGAAAAGGGTACATTTATAAGATGGCTAAAAAGAATCTAAACTATCGCTATCTCCTATTCAATAAACCTTATGGTGTGTTGTGTCAATTTACGGATAATAGTAACCCAGAAAATCCTCGGCCAACCCTCAAAAATTATATCCAAATTCCCGATGTTTATTCAGTGGGAAGACTGGACAAAGATAGCGAAGGATTACTATTTTTAACCAACAATGGCCCATTAAAACATCGTTTATCCCACCGTCAATTTGCTCACCCTCGTACCTATTTAGTGCAAGTGGAACAGACTCCTGACGATATGGCCTTAAATCAGTTACGTCGGGGTTTGATGATTAAAGACTATCGAACCCGACCAACACAAGTTAAATTGTTAGCTAGTACCCCCTCCGTACCCCCTCGTAATCCCCCTATCCGCTATCGCAAAACCGTTCCTACTGCTTGGTTAGAAATGACCCTAACAGAAGGACGCAACCGACAAGTGAGACGGATGACCGCTGCTGTGGGTTATCCCACCCTCAGACTGATTAGAATCGCCATAGGAGTGCAGAAAAAAGACAAAACCTTAAATTTGACCTTAAACAGTTTAAAGCCAGGTGAATGGCGCGAATTAGACCATTATGAGCTAATTGCACTAAGAGACTTGGGGATATTATAGTTGCACCCATGCAATGGAACTTCAAGACATTAAAAACAATGCTTCGGTAATTAAAAATTGCTAAGAAATTAGACTTATATTTAACAAATGAGTTGATAAGTTAACCCAAAATCAATTATCATTCTATCATCAATGTTAACTCAAAGGATAAATATACCTATGGGTTGCCTAATTCATGAAAATCTTTAGTACAAAGACGTTCACTGCAAGTCAAGATAAAATGACTTTTTGAACTGTATCTTTACGAAGGCTTTACAGTTAGAGTAAGATACCATCAGTGTACCACTGATTTTTCCTATCTTAATGTACAACAAACTTAGTATTTTGTAACAAAAGGAAACAAATCTTATGAAACGATTGTTCGCTTTAATTCTCGTTGCCGCCTTATGGTTTAGCTTTGCTCCTAGTGCAAGCGCCGCTTATGATAATTTGACCCCTTGTAGCGAAAACCCTGCTTATCAGCAAAAATCTCAAAACTTTCTCAACACCACCGATGACCCCTTATCTGGGCAGAAACGCGCTGAACGCTACGCAGAAGCACTATGCGGTCCCGAAGGTTATCCTCACTTGGTGGTAGATGGTAACTTCGCTCACGCTGGAGACTTCACCATTCCTGGTGTGATGTTCCTTTATATCGCAGGTTGGATTGGTTGGGTTGGACGCGCTTACTTAATCGCTGTCCGTGACGAGAAAGACTCTGAGATGAAAGAGATTATCATCGACGTTCCCCTAGCTATCAGCAAAATGCTTACAGGGTTTTCTTGGCCTTTACTTGCTGTACGAGAATTAATGACTGGTAAGCTAACCGTTAAAGATAGCGAAATTAACGTATCCCCTCGTTAATTAAACACCATTTTCACTTAATTTGATCGATTACTAATTGTTTGGAGAACCAAATTCATGGCAGATTTTACAAAGTTTTTATCCACCGCTCCTGTTTTAATTATGGCATTGCTAACCTTTACTGCAGGAATTTTAATTGAGTTCAATCGTTTCTATCCTGACCTTTTGTTTCATCCTTTAGGATAAAAGCTGTTGTGATTAATCACAGCATTAGTTAATGCTTTTTTTAGCGTTAACATAGCTAGAAATTTCCTAAAGACTATTTTTGGAACGGGTTGTAAATTCTCGTTCCAATTTTTTTTGTCCTTTCACTTATTGTTCTCAATCAATTCTTGTCTAGAATCATTTTGAAGTTACTAGGAGGTGCAACGGTTAAACCTCGTCTTACTGGTTTAAGGGGACGAGAAGAACAAAGTTTTAACCTATATTTTGAAAGTATGGCAAACAAAACTATTTTCATCTCCATTTTAGCCAACTCCATGCCAATGCAACGACGACTACCCCCACCAAAAGGGAAATATTCATAGGGAGAAAATTGTCTTTCTAAAAATCTTTCCGGACGAAATTGTTTAGAGTTAGGATAAATATCTTCTCGATGATGAACTAAATAAATTGCCGGGGCAAATAAAGTGCCAGGTTTAAATTGATATCCCATTATTTCTAAGGGAGTTTGTGAAATACGAAGAAATGTAGTTAAGACTACTGGATAAATCCGTAAAGTTTCTTTGCAAACCGCGTCTAAGTAGGGTAACTTGATCAACTGTAGTAAATCAGTAAACTCATCTAAATTTGAGAAATGCGATCGCAATTTTTCTTCGACTTCTGGACAATAATGAATCCAGTATAAAGCCCAAGTTAAACTAGAAGCGGTTGTTTCATGACCAGCAATTAAAAGAGTTATCAATTCATCCTGTAATTCTTGATCGCTCATCTGGTTTCCCTCTTCATCTTTTGCTAACATTAAGAGAGTTAAAATATCTGTTCCTGCGTAATTTTCTTGTTGGCGACGTTCTTGAATTTCACTATAAATTAACTGTTTAATTTTCGATTTTATCTGTAAAAAACGTCCCCACGGACTCCACTTTCCCCAGTCTTTTTGTAGAAAAGGAAAGAAAATTATCATTGCATTAGCAGGAGAATCAAAGAAAGATAGCCAGGATTTGAGTAAATTTTGTAATTCTTCATAACGCTCTCCTTCTGTAATCCCAAAAACAGCTTTTAAAATAACTTTGAGAGTAATTTCTTGCATGATTTCACGAACATTAAAAGCTTTATTTACTGCTAACTTTTCTGTAACTTCCTCACTGATAGAGTAAATTAGGTTTGCGTAGCTTTTCAGTCTTTCTCCGTGAAAAGGAGGAGTTAGCAATCTTCGCTCCCTTTGATGCCTTTCTCCTTGTAAAAAAAGTAAGGAATTATCTCCTAATAAAGTTGCTAAAAATCCTCCACCTGCTGCACTTTTGAAATTACTTTTATCCGTGGTTAATATTTCTTTGATTCCTTGAGGGTTACTAATATATACAAACAGAGGATCTGATTTACTGAATGTAAAAATTTCTCCGTACTTTTGATAATAGTTTTCTAAATAATCCAGAGGATAAAAAATAAGTTTAAACAGTCTCAGTGTTTGTGGTGTAGAAATGGTAGGTGGTAAAGTCATAATCGGTCTAAATACTCAATTTTGTAGTTAATTGATTCTTGATTTGTGGAAGATTAAGTTATATTAACCACTGTTGATTATGGTAACATGAATTGATATTTTGTATGCAAAGTTTTGTTTTTATAGAAAAACTTCACATTTCATTAATCGGTTATGAGTTACCGATAAAAAATAGATAAAAATTGATCTTAATCGGTTACAATAACTACAGAATTAATTGCTTAGGAAAAGTTGCTATGAAGCCGAATCGTAGCCAGGGGATGGAAATCCAGAAGCTAACAGGACTAGAACCTAGACATTTTGCCGATTTAGTCAGAGCATCCCAACTGGTTTTTGATCCAACCGGGGGTGTTTTTGGGAGACGTTTACACGTTGATTGGTCTATGTTTGGATTATCCCCTCATATTATTGAGAATTTGAAAAAATTAGGGGAAAAGTATCAATATTCCTCTCCCCATGTTCCAATGGAAATTATCTGGGTACAGTTAACCCCAGAAACCCGCAGCTGGTTTATCGATCACAAAGATATTTTATGGCAAATTGAAGAAACATATCCTCCTATGGATGAAGATTAAAGTTTCCGAGACTTAGTTATTCTGTCCTGCAAATTCTTGATGCGATAACCTATAATTTCAATCGAGGAAATGCGGGACTTTTCAGATTACTTGTATTTGAGTTTCAAAACCAAAATAGGAAACGCCAAAATAAAAGTAGCTACATTGGTCATAATAACTGGAATATCTCCTAGAAACAAACCATAAACAATCCACAATAACAAACCACTACAAAACAATAAAAACATCTCCAAGGAAATGTCTTTAGTCGATCGAGTTTTCCAGGTTTTTAGCATTTGGGGAAAAAAAGAAATAGTGGTTAACGTCCCCGCTAATAAACCAATCCAAGTGATAGGAGTCATAGGTATTAATCAAAAATTAGATAGGATACAATAATAACAAAAAGATAATTATTATTATCTCCACAACGAATTTAGGGTAAACTCGGGACAATTGCTACTAAATCATTATATTAACCTTCATGTATGAGTCTAGCATTTATCTACATAACCAGCGAAAATTACGGCAATTGATGCAGCAAGCAGAAATTTCTAGTTTGAAGGAATTAAGTCGATTGTCAGGAGTATCTCAATGGCAGATAAATCGATTGTTAACGGGGTTACTTCCTAAACTATCCATTATTAATATTCTTAAACTATCCCAAGTATTAAAAATATCCCCAGAAGAGTTATTTCTAGAATTTGAAACTGCTGAATATCTAAAAGACGATTGGAAAATTACTGCTCAGGTAATGTCCGGCGATAATAGTATTAGTGTAGAATCTTTACAAAAAGAATTAAATCAACAGCAAGAGAATTTACAACAGGAATTTCAAGCATCTAGTATAGCAACTCTAGAATCTTGGTTATTACAATGGCCAACCGCTACTACTGTTGCTAAAAAAAATCCCGAAATATCTGCCGTTAAATTATTACCTTTAGTCCAACCCATTTTTGAATTACTGAAACAATGGGGAGTAGAAATTAAGGGAACCGTAGGAGAAGTGGTTTCTTATAATCCCCAGTTTCATCAACTATTGGAAGGAGGAGGATCTGTTGAAATTGGTGATCCTGTGGTCATTCGCTACGTAGGCTACGATCATAACCATAAATTGTTGTACCGTGCCAAGGTAAGTCCAGTCAAAAAAGATAACCAACAAACCACAACAACTAACGAATCTGTTTAACAAATCTTTACAAAAAGGCTGTTCTTTCGGCATTAGGGGGGATTTTTGTCAAAGTTCCCTGACATTAGCCCAAAAAACCCCATTTAGTTATCTATGATACTTACTTTTATCATCTGTTCTTTCTATGCTTAATGGCTAAGGTTGCTGTTAAGTTTCGCTGAAACAGATCCTTTTGTTGAATTGGTAATCATAGAATTTATGGCCCATCATGGAATATTCGTGCTGTCAGAAAAATATCCCCAATTACGGCCAATGATTAAGCAAGGTCGCTATTTACTAGGATACACAGACGGCAGTCGTAAAGGACAACAGATACAAGTATTTTTATTGCGTTCCCCCTGGACTCAATTTTGTATTTGGGCTGCTACCGATGAAGTTGCAACCCCTCCAGGTGGGGTTTTGCTTGTCACCGATGATCCCGACTGGAGTATAGAAAGCAACTGGAAAGCCTACAGTCTAGTCACTCCAGCATCTTCGGCCTCACCCCAACAAAATCGTCGTCAGAAAGCGTCAAAACGGGTTTCCCCCATCACAACCCTGGCGGCTGAAATTGCCACCGAAGCAGCCCAAACTGGTCATACCAAGGCTCAAAAAATGAGTTCTCGTACCTAGCAAATTCTCGGTAATTGTTCTCCGCTTAACATATCAACGATACGCTGAGAACCGATTTTACTTTCTAGGGTGACTAACCCCAATCCTGTGCCTCGGCCAGTGACTTCCCCAACTATAGAAGCGTCTTGAGAAAAAGATTTTAAAATGTCTAAGGCATGGTTAACCGAGCTTTTTGGGATAAAAGCGACAAATCTCCCCTCATTGGCCACATATAGGGGATCAAACCCTAGAATTTCACAAGCTCCTTGCACCTCTTCTCTTACTGCGATCGCTTTTTCCTTAATATTGATAGTCACCCCTGCACTGGTAGCAATTTCGTTTAACGCGCTGGCTAAACCCCCTCGGGTTAAATCCCTTAAACAGTGAATTTCTACCCCTTGATTGAGCATTTCTAAAACCAGATTATGAAGTGGCGCACAGTCACTTTCGATGGTAGTTTCTAATTCTAATCCCTCTCGAACAGCCATGATAGAAATGCCATGACGGCCAATATCTCCGTTGATCAAAATAGCATCTCCCGGTTGCACCATTTGGGGAGCAATGGTTTGATCATGTTCTATGGTTCCTACCCCTGCGGTATTAATAAAAATCCCGTCTCCCTTGCCGCGATCGACCACCTTTGTATCTCCCGTAACCACCCTTACCTGAGCCAGATCAGCCGCAATTTTTAAAGATTGAATAACACCCCATAAAGTTTCCATGGGTAGTCCTTCTTCGATAATAAATCCTAAACTTAAATAAAGAGGACGCGCACCACTCATAGCCAAATCGTTGACAGTTCCATTAATAGCTAAACTACCAATATCTCCCCCAGGAAAAAAGAGGGGATGGATCACATAAGAATCCGTTGTAAAGGCAATTTTAGAAGCAGGAAGGCTAATAACAGCAGCATCATGGGGAGGAATATCCTCTGTACTTTTAAACACAGAAAAGACCATTTTTTCTAGTAGTTGCTGCATCAGTTTTCCCCCTCCCCCATGAGCAAGTAAAACTTGCGGGTATTGATCCAAAGGAATAGGACAAGACACATTAAAACCAGTCATTTTAGCTTATCAAACTACAATTTATACGTATAAATTATAGAAATTGATTCAGGTCAAAGTATCTAGAAAAAAGCTTAAAATTCTAGGAATCAGTCATTTTAAGCCATTAGAATTTAACAATAATTAACCAATGACCCAGACGCAAGTTAATTTTCTCCCAAGACTTCCTGAAAATTAAACTCAGGAGCAGCCAAAACAAAGACAGTGGTTGGTAAATTCTGGGTCCATTGTTGTAGTCTTTCGTAATTAGTAACAAATAACTTATCATCACTAGGAGAGGGCATTCCCAAAAAGATGAAATCAGCCCCTTTGGATGACTGTTTAAGAATGGTAGCAAAAGTACGACCATTAGCCAAAATTACTTCCGATACAGCATCAATGCGTAAATCCTGAACTAATTTATCTAAATTGTGTTGTGCCTCACTAAGAGCGCTCTCATCCATTACCACTAACTTAAGATGAATTTCTCCCTTTTGCCATTGAGGATTAGAATGGAGCAAATAAGCCAGAATTAGCATCAAGCTACCGTTACCTTGTATTCCCCCACCCCACCAAACATCGATGCGAAAACGTCGTTTTTTTGACTCTTGCCAAGGATCATAGGCTAATTCAGAGTTTTCTCGCAAAACAATTACATTACGTTGTGCTTTATAAAGATTAGCGATCATCTGACAATAGCGATCGCGGTGGGTCATTTGCTGAGAATCTCCCAATAGGATAGTGTTAGGAACAATAGAACCTAAACCGTAGGTTTCTACCAGTCTCTCCGCTCCGTCAAAAGGATCTGGTGCTGTAATTAACCTGACCAAAGCTTGTACCCCACGACGCTGCAAATAGTCCCGAATACGCCTTTCTAAGACAGCTTGTCCCGCAATATCCCGAGAGCCTTGTGGTAAAACACTGGATACAGTAATCAACCCTCGGTTATGGGTTAAAGCTTGAGCTAATTGGATCAACGGCCAACGTTTAGTTGGGGCCCCAGACAACACCAAAAATTGAGGCCGCCAATTTTTCGTATCGTCGGTGTGGTCTGTTTGCAGAATAGCCATTCGTAATATAGCCATCCAAATCCCTCGCCTCACGTCCCCCCAGGTTACCATCAACTCCCGTTGACGTACCCAAAAATAGATACCAATGACCACAATTCCTGCCACACAGGTAGCCACAGCATTGATGAGAAACATCACCCCTAAACAACCGATAGCTCCCAACCAAGATAAAGCCCAATGAACCTTAAAAGAAGGGCGAAAAGACGGACTATTTAATAACCCCTCCAACCCGGCCGAAATATTCAAGACAAGATAAGTGGTTAAGAAAAACATAGTCAGCACTGGGGCGATTAAATCCAAATCCCCGATACAAACTGCTGCTATGGCTACCGCAAGGGTGACTAAAGTACCCGTTTTAGGTTCGTCACTGGGGCCGCTGCCCTCCCCTAGAAAACGCATCCAACGGGGTAAAATGCCGTCCCTAGCTAACGCTTGAAGAATCCGCGGGGCCCCGAGAATACTACCAATGGCACTGCTGAGGGTTGCCCCCCAAACCCCCAAAGAAATAGCTGGTCCCCAGTACGCCATTTCTTGCATAACGAAACGTTGTTCATCGATCAGGGTGACACCACTGGCCCGGGTGGCCAAAAAAATCGGTAATGTGACATATATGATAAATCCTGTTGCAACGGCAGCCAGAGTCCCTATTGGCAAAGCTTTAATGGGATCGCGCAAGTCCCCGGACATATTAACCCCGGCCATAATCCCTGTTACTGCAGGAAAGAAAACAGCAAATACCTCCCAAAAAGGTTCTTTATCGCTGACCCACATTTCAATTTGAGCTTCTTCGATGGGATGACCAAAATAAAACGAGAACAGGGAAAGAATAATTGCCCCCATGATAAAGTATTGAGCTTTGATAGCGATGCTGGCTGAGGTCAAAGCTAATATTCCCACCCCAACAGTAACGATCAAGGCAATGTAGAGTTGACTGATACCCAAATCTGGGAAAGCCGTCACCACACTCTCGGCAAAACCAATGGTATATAAGGCAACGGATAAGGCTTGGGCAAAATAGAGAGGAATGCCCACTGCGCCCCCGGTTTCAATACCCAAAGACCGACTAATCATATAGTAAGCCCCTCCTGTTCTTACCACTCGATCGGTGGCGATCGCACAAACAGAAAGGGCTGTTAAGAAGGTGATGGCGTTAGCTAAGCTGACGATTAGGACTGTGCCAATGAGTCCAGCATTTCCCACTACCCAACCGAAGCGTAGATACATAATTACGCCCAGGATGGTGAGAATAGAAGGGGTATAAACCCCTCCGAAGGTTCCTAACCCCGATGGGCTGTTTTCTATGGGGGACTTGGGAGTGGGAGGTTGTAATCGAAAGGGCAATTTCACAAATGACTCTAACTATATCTAGTTGCTCATCGTTATTATGCCAGATTTTTGGGGGTTGGGATTAGGGAAACCTGAGTTCGATGTAAGAGTAGAGAAAAGTTAAAATTCAAATACATGGGCAATGGGCTTATTGCCTATTTCCTTAAAGGTTGCTGAGGTTCTAGTTTTAACTTTTGACTTGTGAATTTCCCCGTCCCTATTCTTGAGTTGCTGGTTGATCCAAGACTTCTGCAGGTTTTTCTGCTTCAGTGGAAGCCCTTTTTTTGCGATCGGCTTCTAAGGTATCTTCAATCACCGTCAATAACTGTTGCATTTTATCTAAGTTACTGCGATAGAGATCGAGATCTTTTTGTAGTTTTTCTGGGGAAAAGTTGAGGGCTTCAGAAACTTCTTTAATGGTTTCCTGACGTTTTTCCTCATCTTTGACGAGATCAGCGTCAATTTCCATTAACAAAGTATATAAACCAACCCCTAATAAGCGGCTATACTTGAATTTGGGGTTAGCGGCGATCGCTCCAAAGGTTCCCCAGAGGACTCCTTCTCCCCCTTGGTTACTGGTAACGTGGGTGAGTTTGTCTTTGAAATCACCAATGGATAGCCCTTTGGCTTCCTTCAGTACGGCTTCAGCTTCTTGATGATACTCCTCGCTCTTTCCATCCACTGCTTGACATAGAGCGTTGAAAATGGAAGGCTTATCGTCCTCAGGACTATAACCCTGCATAAACCGTTCAAAGGAGGTAACAACTCCCAAAGAATAGATAGGGTCGTAGCGGAAATCGACGTTTACGGATAGTAGGTGCATTTCTACTAATAATTCTTCCACAAACCGCCGATAAATGGAATTTATGGGTCGGGTGTGATAGCCATAAAATTTACGTTTGGTATCAGAAACAGTGCGAATATTATCCACGAAGTAGAAATAAATAAATTTTCAATAGTACCATCTATCTATTCTCCCCCGTAAGGAGTTCTTTGCCAAGTGATCGGAGTTCAAACGGGAAGGGAATTATTCTTTATAATCAAGCTACAGTGGGCAAATGATTTTACAGGAAGACCCTGAAAACAATTTTTTCTAACACCAAATCCGATTTAGATACCCGTTTTTAGAATTGATAGCCTAAAAGCTAAAAACCCTCGAAGGTGCGCTTTCCAATGGGGATTCTGAATCCGCTTGGATCGCACCTCTGCCTCCTGCCCCCTGCCTCCTGCCTCTTCCAAGAGATAAGATGGTTTTGAGAAGAGGATTTGATGTAATGTTTAATCCCCTAGCTGTTGCCTTTTAACTTGTCAGTAAAATAGCGAACAATAAAACTATCAAACTAAGCCTCATGGACGATCATTCCCCTATTCTTACCTCCATTGCAGATATTTACGACGAAAACTCCAAGCTAAAATAGCTAGAATTCATCAAAAAATCCACGATACTAGAAAAGACTGGCATTTTAAGCTTGCTCACCATTTATGTGACCAAGCTGGCATGATATTTGTAGAAGATATCAACTTTAAAGCTTGGGCTAAAGGAATGTTCTGCAAGCATACTTTAGATGCTGGTTTTGGTCAGTTCTTCAACATCCTGGCTTATGTTTGCTGGAAAAGGGATGTCTATTTCCTCAAGGTAGATAAAGATTATACATCTCAAATATGCCCTAGTTGCTTCTCTAAGTTCACACATTGACACTCTTGTCTCCGTAGAAAACTGCTAAATGACTAATTTTTTCAAAATTTCCTGGTGCATTAACGAGCGATCGGTTAGAGATTGAATTCTATCTTTGATGAGTGAGTCTCCATTGACAAAATATTCTAGCCAAGCGGTACTAATAGTATTAGGGTCAGTAGGAAGTTGAGCTAGATCCCATCCAGGAATATCGATTTCTTCCATGAGATAATTAACTTTAGGATCGTAACTAAGAGCAAAACATTTGCACTCTTCAGTTGCCGCCATAATCAAGCTATGTAAACGCATTCCAATCGCCATTTCCACACCCTTGAAAAAACCCTTTAATTGTTGCGGATTTTCTAATTGAATAATCTTATGAGATCCCGGCAATTTTTCAGCAATAGAACGAGCAATTTCTAAATCTTGGGAAGCTTGGAAAGGCACTAATAAAAGACAAGTCCTAGTTGCTTTTTGAAAATCAATTAATGCTTGGGTGAGTATTTTTAAACGTGGGGGAGTTAATAGAGGATGACTCCGTAAATTAACTGCTACTCTAGGGGCCGGTAAATCGGCTAAACCTAACACCGATTTAGATTTTAAAGCCCAGACCGGATCTGGGGCAATCAAAGGATTAATGTGCCATTTTGATAATAATTCTGCGGATTTATAATCGCGAACACTAACTGCTGTACAACCTAACAAAACCTGACGAGTTAACCAACGAGTCAAAGGATTATTCAGAGGACCGATTCCCTGGGCCCAAGCAACGGTTTTTAGGCCTTTTTGCTGGGCTAATGCCATCAATCCTCCATAATAAATAGGGCTAGCTAAGCTGGTTACATCCTGCATTAAACTACCCCCACCCCAGATAAAAATATCGGAGGTATTGAGGGCTTGTAAAATAGCTAATCCGGAGCGATTATGATAAGTTTCTACCCCATATTGTTCGTAGGTTTTACGGGGGTTTCCTGAAAGAACAATGGGTTCGATTTCAGGAGGTAACATCTGTAACAGCGACATCAATAAGGCTTCGTCTCCACCGTTGCCTTTGCCATAATAACCACTAATGACTGCCCGCATTTTTATCTCTTAACTGGCCCGATGAGCCTAGTATACAGATAAGGGATCTTTTCCACAATCACACAGAGTACCCTCCTTTCAATATCAGGGTAAAATCGTGCCAAATTCCCTTAAGATCTTACATCGCTGATAATTTCTGGCTGAGTTAGTTCATCGGACATCTCAATAATGGCACGGACTGTAGGTTTCATGTGGGGATCGTCAATACTATCAAACTCCTCTTTACGATTGTGTTTTGCTCGATTGGCTACTTGTACGGTGATACGATAACGGTTAGAGGCTGCGTCCAGTAACTCCTGTGCGCGATACATGACTTGAGAAGACTCGACGGAATGTTTTTTCTGCATCATCGTGTTTTACGTTTATGTATTGGTAAACCCCTATCTTAACAGAATGTTTTAGGGCATTGGACTTTTGGATTCCACTTTAATTGAATCTAACTGATATCTTGCACAAGTACAGAAAAACTTAAATTAGTCAGCAGTCAGCATTCGTTTAATTCTACTCACACTAGCTGATGGCTGATAGCTGAACCCTTAGCCGCAAGATGTGAGTCTAAGATAATTCAAGCTGTTTTTTTGCCCTTTGAATGGCTTGATGAAGTTGCTCAAACCCCGTCCCACCGTAGCTATTACGGGCTGCCACCACTTGTTTAGGAGCGATCGCATCATAGATATCAACTTCAAATTTGGGATGTAATGCTTGCCATTCTTCGAGGGTTAAATCTTTTAATAATTTTCCAGCAGCTAAGCTGGTTTTGACCACTTTCCCCACTAAATTATAAGCCTCACGGAAAGGAACCCCCTTTGTAGCCAAATAGTCCGCTACATCTGTAGCATTAGAAAAGTCTTCCGCTACTGCTTCACTCAATCTTTCTTGGCGAAATGTGATTCCTTCGGCTAACAATACTGTCATGGCTTCTAAACACCCCTTAACGGTTTTTACCCCGTCAAAGATGGCTTCTTTGTCTTCCTGGAGATCTTTGTTATAGGCTAAGGGTAATCCCTTCATCAGCACTAACAAGCCCTGTAAATGCCCAAAAACTCTTCCTGCTTTACCCCTGACTAATTCGGGAACGTCGGGATTTTTCTTTTGGGGCATAATGCTCGATCCGGTGGCACAACTATCGGTTAAAGTTATAAAACCGAATTCTTGAGAAGCCCAAAGAATCATCTCTTCGCTTAAACGACTGAGATGCACCATAATTAGACTAGCTGCATTGAGGAATTCGATGGCAAAGTCCCGATCGCTTACTCCATCCAAACTATTGCCATAAACTTCCTCAAAGCCCAACAACTCTGCACTATAATGTCGATCAATAGGAAAAGTTGTCCCGGCTAACGCTCCACAACCTAAAGGAGAAACATTTGTTCTTTGGTAAATTTCTCCTAACCGTTCCCAGTCCCGTTGCACCATTTGGAAGTAGGCTAAAAGATGATGGGCAAGACTGATAGGTTGCGCCCTTTGAAGATGGGTATAACCAGGGATTAAGGTTTCAACGTTTTCTTGAGCATGGGTTAACAATACTTGTTGAAATTCCTTGATTTGCTGGCGTATTTGTTTAATTTCCTCCCTGAGATAAAGACGGATATCTGTTCCCACCTGGTCGTTACGAGAACGTGCGGTGTGGAGTTTTTTCCCTACATCTCCTACTAATTCTGTTAAGCGTCTTTCTACAGCAAAGTGGACATCCTCTTGATCTATACCCGGGGTGAAATTGCCGTCCCGATATTCTTGACGAATTGTTTCTAAACCCTTGACTAATTCTTCTGCTTCTGAGTCACTAATAATACCCGTTTTAGCTAACATTTTAGCATGGGCAATAGACCCTGTTAAATCGTATTCGATCAGTTCGATATCGAATGTAATGCTGGCATTAAATTCGACAATCGCAGGGTGTAAACTTCCTTCAAAGCGATCGCTCCAAGCTTTTTTTTGTGTCACGGTCAACCCTTATAAAAATAAAAATAAACTTAATCTTACTGTCTCTTAAGAAGTAAAGGTATGGAAGATATATCCAAGGACAAATCCTATGCCTAAAGCCCAAACTTGACCAGATTCAATAAAATTTTTCCAAGACTTTTGGAATGTTGCAATGATGTCTGGATCTTCTATTTGTTGGGCCAATAAGTGGCTAACTTCTATCCAAGGATGATGGAAGAATGATGAAGCATCTACCCAGAAAAAAACGGGGAGTAAATTGTGGTTAATGAACGGTTCAAACAACAGCATAGAGGTGCTTTGAATGTTTTAATATTGTAGGACATAAAGACTTTCAAGGAGTTGGCTTTACCCGCATTACAATTAAAGTCATGTCATCACTGTTATTGTTTCCTGAGCCAATAAAAGCTATAACTTGCTCAAACAGGTAATCAAGAATGTCTTGAGGACTATCATAGCGTTGACATCCTTCTTCAAACACTTTGATAAGGTTTTCTTCATCAAAGCGGCGGCCTTTCTGATTCACAGCATCGGTTAAACCGTCTGTATAGTAGAGAATGATGTCTCCAGGGATAAGTCTCGTTTGGTTGTCTTCGTATTGAGAATTAGCATCCAACCCAATTAACATCCCATCGGTGTCGAGTTTGCTAATAGTCTGGGTTGTAGTTTGCCAGAGTAAGGGAGGGTTATGAGCGGCATTACTATAGGATAGTATTTTTGTTTGGGGATCGTATTCAGAATAAAATAAGGTAACAAACCGATGAGAATTGTCCAAGTCAGCGTACATGACACGATTGAGGTGCTGGAGAACCCTAGCAGGGGAATGGCGGTTTAACACTTCTGCTCTGAGCATCCCCCTAGTCATAGTCATAATTAGACCCGCAGGAACCCCTTTTCCCATGACATCTCCGATAACAATGCTCCAAGGAACCAGAGTAGCGGGATCACCTGGTTTAATTTCTATATCTTGACGTAATTGGTCGTAATTGGTGGGGATAAAATCGTAGTAGTCTCCTCCTACTCGGTTAGCTGTCTGACAACGGGCGGCCAATTCTATCCCGTCGATAACCGGACATTGACGGGGTAATAATCTAAGTTGGATTTCTGAGGCGATTTCTAATTCTCGATCTTGTCTTTCTTTGGAGCGTAATTCTAGGGTTAATTCGTTGTTCGCGATAGCCACTGAGGTTTGATCTGCTACCAATTGTAGTAATTTTCGTCTCGTTTGAGTCCAAACGTATTCAGGATCACTACTAAAGACATATATCCTGCCCCGTTCTATATTTTTGACTAAAATCGGGGTACTATACAAACGAATTTTTTTGCCTAATCCTTGACGAATTTTCTCGTCTAGAGAAAGGGAAAGTGCGGGAGTAACTTGCGGACCATTGGTTTGGTTGAGAACATCGACAATGATGTCTCTAATTTCTTTGGCCATTTGATGGTCTTGACAGTGTAATTGTTCAAGACTTATTTGGTGCTGACTTTTCGATAGCATTAAGGCACTACCTTCAGCGTCGGTTACTCGCGCAGCCATTAATGGAGTTAGTTCTAAAAATTGATTGAGATTATTAAAACTTCGCAGAGCAAACCCTAAAGAACTCAAGAGATTTTGTACTTTGTTCTGTTCTCGATATAAACTCGCCACAAGTTCTTTAAGGGCGAATACGGGTGTGGACTCATTAGATGATTCACCGATTGACCCGTGCATTTTAGAAAGAGACTGTTTTTTAGGTGACACAGCAGTCATGATATCAGGAGATGAGGACATTGATTGATAACTAAGATAAGTTTCTCTATCCTAGACCCTGGGATTTTCAAGAGGATTGCTAGTTTCCCTATGGCTAAAACCATAGTTTGTGGGAGATACTGGGACTAATAAGTACAAGTTTCCTAGATTGGAAAAGTCTTTACTTAAATCAGGGCTGGTTAATCCTAACGTTAATTGATGAATATGCCAAGAAATTTCTTTAAAAATTTTATTTTTTAGGATAAATAATATGGGGACTGAATTTAAATCTAGTCCCCAAACAGCAATACTTTTATTGAGTGTCTTCAGTTCTTTAAAATTTCAAAGAATTTAAGAAGATGTCTTATTTTGTGATGTTTCAAACAGTTCTTCCATTAGAAAAGGGTTCTCAGAGTTTCCATCGTTGTCGCTGGTATCTTCAAAAAGGTCTCCCCATTCTGATTCTTCTTCTTGCTCGGAAGATTGGGATAGTTTATTGTTACCGTTGTCGTCATTTTGGAGTAGATTTAAGAAGTCTTCATCGGGGGTTTCTGTTTCGTCACCCAAAAGCTCAGAAAAAGGATCTTCGGGATTAACTTTATCCTTTTCATCATCGGACTCAAAAATGTCTGCGAAAGGATCGTTATCGTCGTTGGGGATAGATTCTTGTTGGGTATTAGATTTTTCCTCTGAGGTTGGCATCATTTCTAAAAAGTCTTGCTCATCTGTATTCGTTTCTTCTGCAAGCAAGTCTATCAATGCCTCAGTTTCCCCATTATTGCTATCATCTGCCTGAATAGCATCGATATTTTTTTCGTCTGAAGTAGCAAATAATCCTAGATCATCGTCTAAAGAACTAGTATTGTCGGTTTGTCCTAATTCTTCTAAAAAGTTATCGGTATCTGCTTCAAATTCTTCTAATTCTTCTAAAGAACTAGTATTGTCTGGTTGTCCTAATTCTTCCAAAAAGTTATCGGTATCTGCTTCAAATTCTTCTAATTCTCCTAATGAACTAGTATTGTCTGGTTGTCCTAATTCTTCTAAGAAGTTATCGGTATCATTTTCTATTTCCCCTAATTCTTCTAATGAACTAGTATTGTCTGGTTGTCCTAATTCTTCTAAGAAGTTATCGGCATCATTTTCTATTTCCCCTAATTCTTCTAATGAACTAGTATTGTCGGCTTGTCCTAATTCTTCTAAAAAGTTATCGGTATCTGTTTCAAATTCTTCTAAAGAATTATTATTGTCGGTTTGTCCTAATTCTTCTAAAAAGTTATCGGTGTCAGTTTCAAATTCATCTAATTCTTTGATAAAATTTTCTGTGTTTAGAGAAACTTCCTCAGTAGCTGATTGATTATCAATCACTTCCTCCTCATTGGATAATGGTTGTTGTTCCTCTTCTTTTGCTAATTCCTCAAATTCAACGGAAGCAATTTCACTAGAATCAGTGACCTCTAGATTGAGTATTTCATCTGCTACTTTTTCAGAAGATACTTGATTTTCTTGTAAGGATTCAATTTTCTCTTCATATGATTGTTGTAGCTCGGTAATTTGACCTTGATAGCTAGACTCGATCTCTCTAATTTGAGTCTGATGAGCTTGCTCATTTTCTTGTTGCTGGTGCTGATAAACGTTTTCTATGTCAGCAACTGCTTGTTGGTGACTTTGTTGTAATTGTTCAATTTGAGTTTGATAAGCTTGTTCTATTTCTCTAATACGTTGCTCTGTTTCTTCTAAACTTTGAGAATTAGTTTGAGCTTCTTGTAATTGTTGAATTTGAGCTTGATATGTTTGCTCAATATCTTGCATCTGAGTCTCTAAATTTTCGAGTTCTTGAACACGGGATACTAAAGGTTGTAATTCAGAAATTTTTTGATTAGCTTGATTTAATTCCTCCTGTTTAACTAGACTGCTCTGCTCCATATTGTGGAGCTTGCTCTGATACATTTGCTCAATTTCTTGGATTTGATTGGGAGCATCTTGTAACTCTTGTAACTGTTGTTCTGACTCTGATAGAGCGTTTTCTGTTCGCTCTAGTTTACTTTGTGTACTTTGTAGCTTACGCTGAGCTGCAGAAGAAGTTAAAAAATAAGTGGCGATCCCACCGACAAATAAACCTATAACGATTGCAATACCAATTTCCATAAAATTTATCTCCAAAGTTCGGGTTTGGTTATGTCTAATGTTCCCAAAATCCCAATTTTTATTAACAAGGGACTTCAAGCTAGGGGATTCATGGTTTTCAGCTCTGTCTAAGGGGTCAACTGAGTTACTATTTCTATAATCGCTAACTTTTTGGACACTTTCAGAGTTTCGTTAGAAATCTTTTCAGAAAAAAAGACTCAACACCAAACTTAACTGGGGAGGGTTAAACCTTAACAAAACTCAACAATTCGTTAAAATAAACTTAATGAGCTAATTTTAAAACTTTGCCTCTATGAACCTAACCCAAAATCGGTCTAGTTCTTTCCAGTCTTGGTTACTACTGATTGCCCCGTTTTTCCTCTGGGGAACAGCTATGGTCGCCATGAAGGGTGTTTTATCCCAAACTACGCCATTCTTCCTGGCAGGAATTCGCCTAGTTCCTGCGGGCATTCTCGTGTTGCTGGTGGCATGGTCATTAAAACGACCACAACCACAAGGGGTTAAAGCTTGGTTATGGATTGGTATTTTTGCTCTCTTAGATGGGGCTATGTTCCAAGGATTTTTGGCGGCAGGGTTAACTAGAACAGGTGCTGGTTTAGGATCAGTAATCATCGACTCACAACCCTTAGCAGTGGCGTTACTGTCTCGTTGGTTATTCGGTGAAATAATCGGATTTTGGGGCATCATCGGTCTGGGTTTTGGGGTTTTTGGCATTGCTTTAATTGGATTACCCCAAGAATGGTTTGAGAGCCTATTTTCTGCTCAAAGCTTTTCTCTGACTTTGAATAATTTAGACTTATTGAATAGTGGAGAATTGTTAATGTTATTAGCTTCTCTTTCTATGGCAGTTGGAACTATTTGTATTCGTTATGTCAGTCGTTATTGTGACCCTGTAGTTGCCACCGGTTGGCACATGATTTTGGGTGGAATTCCTTTATTTTGTATGTCTGGAATTTGGGAAGCAAATCAATTGATAGGAATTGATTTACAGGGCTGGTTGTCATTAGGATATTCTACTGTTTTTGGAAGTGCGATCGCTTACGGAATCTTTTTTTATTTAGCCTCCGAAGGAAATTTAACTAGCTTGAGTTCTTTAACTTTTTTGACTCCTGTTTTTGCTTTAAGTTTCGGCAATTTATTTTTCAACGAAGTTTTAACATTTTGGCAATGGGTTGGGGTGGGTTTAACTTTGGTTAGTATTTCTCTCATTAATCAACGGGAAAATATTGGGAAAACCTTACATTATTTTCTGGTTAAATTATTGTCGCTTTATAAAAGGACTTTAGCTAAACTTTCATCGACTATTTAGGAGATACAATTTATGAGCAAAACACCTAAACTTGAAGAAGAAACTATCAGCCGCATCATTGAAATGGCATGGGAAGATAGAACTCCTTTTGCTGCTATTGAGATACAATATGGTCTTTCAGAAAAAGAGGTAATCGCTTTGATGCGACGAGAGATGAAATCCTCAAGTTTTAAGATGTGGCGTAAACGAGTTTCGGGACGGAATACTAAGCATCTTGGTAAACGAGATTTTTTAGTTGGTCGTTTTAAATCAGCTAATCAGAATTAAATTTTTAAACATTTTATTATCACAAAAATCATGAAAGCTTCTACATCAAATCAAAATCAAACATCCTCACAATCTTTTTGGAAAGTTAAGTTACTTTATGATGGAGATTGTCCTCTATGTATGAGAGAGGTACGGTTTTTGCAGAAAAAAGATAAAAAAAGAGGTTTAGTAAACTTAGTCGATATTGCTGATAATAATTATAATCCTGATCAACACTGTGGAGTTGATTATGAAACAGCAATGGGAAGAATTCACGCTATTTTGCCGGATGGGACAATTCTGACAGATATAGAGGCATTTCGCTATGTTTACGAAGTTTTAGGAATGGGTTGGGTTTATGCTGTCACTAAAATTCCTGTAGTGGGAAAAGTTGCTAATTGGGTGTATGGTATTTGGGCAAAATTTAGACTATCTTTAACTGGAAGACCTGATTTAGAAGCGATTATTGCTGAACGAGAGAATAACAAAAAATGTAATTCTGATAGTTGTGATTATTAGCTTTTTAAATTCCAAAAACAGAACTCTAATAATAACTTCCGTAGCTACATTTGTGCAAACGCAAAGACTATTAACCCAGTTGAAGCTTTGCTGAAAGCATACCATGAACTACAAAAAAGGTCTAAAGCTAACGCAGTATTGAGCTAGTTTAAATAAAAAAATGAAAAGCCTTCGGGCGTCTTGCCGTGTTTCGACTCCAAAGGCGTTTTCATATCACTCTTACTCCTCACACACAAGAGTAATTTAGCAAGTTAAATACTCAAAGCCAATCTAGATTATGCCACTTTATAAATTGTCACAATAATTAAATTCCGTTTTTAGGTGAGTCTGGAGAGTCGTAATATCCCTAGTTAGAATATATCAGTCTTTTTAGTCACGGAAGATTGCTATGTTAGGCCTTATAATTGGGCATACTATCAACAGAGATCTCACTGAGTTAGTTGACAACGAGACGGGGAATGTCAAAGTGGGTAACTCAAAGGTAGTCAATTTTTATTGCTTTTTACTCTTTGCATCTATGAAATTTTTGAATCTTATTTCACCTTTTATTTTCAACGTAGTAGGAAGTTTTTCTCCCATATTATTAGCTTTCTTTTTAGGTGTATCTCCTAGTTTTTCTGCTGAAAGTATAGTATTAAAAGCTGGATTACTGGAGAATAAAATTACAGTCGAAGACTTACAAAAAATTGCAAAGACAGAAGAAATACCCCCTAGCTTACAACCTTATAAATTTTTAATAACTAGGGAAATTAAAGAGATTTTATCCAGTAGTTTCAGAGTTGATCCGATAATTGCAGAACAATTTTTAGAAGATCTTTTAAAAAGCGATGATGGAAAAAAATTACTAAAACAAATAAGCCAAACTTTGCCTGATAGTAATTCCTCTGAAATAGAAAAAGCAATACAATTACTATTAAAACAAACAAGTAATCTAAATATTATTGACTTTCTACGGGTTTATCCTCAAAAAACTGTTACTATTGACCTCCCAAAAGTGGCTATTTTAGGGTTAAAAACAAATGGCTCTTTTTTGTACAGTCGCTTAATTAACTCTCAACTAGACAAGGGGTTTAAAAACTCTTTAAACTCAGAAGAGTTACCAAAATTTGATCCTACTTTATTAGGAGATAAAAGCGTATCTGCAGAAACCACTGTGCTTTATGATCGCAGTCGGGATCGTTATATTTCTCTAGATATTTATATAGCAGAAAAAACCCGCGGTCCTTTGGTGGTTATGTCTCATGGATTTGCCTCCGATCGTCGCTTTTTGCGATATTTAGCTAAGCATCTAGCCTCTTATGGCGTTACAGTAGTTTCTGTAGAACATCCGGGAAGCGATATTCATGCTTTAATTAAAACAGCGACGGGCATAAAATTTAGTCAAGTTTTGCCGTCCCAAGAATTTATTGATCGACCTCAAGATATTAGTTTTGTTTTAAATAAATTAACCATTTTAAATAAGAAAAATAGAGAATTTAAAGGGAAATTTAACACCAAAAAAGTTAGCATAATTGGTCACTCATTTGGTGGTTATACAGCCTTAGCTTTAGGAGGTGCATCTTTAGATTTAAAAACCTTAAGACGTTTTTGTCAAAACAAATCTCCCTTAGAGCGATCGCCGGCAGATTGGTTACAATGTGCAGCAGGGGAATTGCCTTATCCTAAACGAAATTTTAAAGATAATCGTATCAAACAAATTATCGTTTTTAATCCTATTATCGGTGAATTATTTGGGGATAAGTTATCTCAAATAAAAGTTCCAACCTTAATGTTATCCGCTTCTGATGACGGTATAACTCCTACTATTTCCCATCAATTAAAACCTTTTCAACAACTAGCTACAGAGAAGTATATGGTAATGGCTATGGGAGCGACTCACATGAGTATCAGTGATATTAATAGTATGAACAGTGTTATGGCCAAGAATACCCTAGTCAGGGAAGTTATGGGAGAAAAAGCTAAACCAGTTCGTCAATTAGTACGTGGAGTAAGTTTAGCTTTTGTTCAACAGTTAAGCCCCGAAAAATCTAAGTATGAAATATTTTTAAAACCCGCTTATGTTGAATCCTTATCCCAGGAAAACTTAACCTTTAGTATGGGAACAGAGCTACCCATAACTGTGAAAACCTGGATTAATGTCACCAATATGAAGACATCAGCGGCCAATCTATCCTTTTTACGGTCAAAATTAGCCCCTGTACAGAACATTCAAAGCTATTTTGTCAACGCTAGAGAACTTCTTTTACAACCTCAGTACAGCACGGAAAAACTCAATGATCTATTTACAGGATTGCTTTATGTTCACGACGACAAATGGAGTTAAGTAGCTGTGTGGGGCTAAAAAACCGCAACTAGTAGCAGTGAAAAGTGATCAGTCAACAGAATCTAGAAATTTTATCTTCTAAATTTTTAATAACCCATCGCTGATCACAGATCACTGAATCACTGATTTTGCTGAGATTGTTGTGCTTGTTGTGCTTCTGCCTTAACACATTCTAAAACCCGAATCATTGCTGTCGCAGTGTAGTCGCGTGTTGCTTGTTCATCCGGGGCAAACTCGGTTCCCTCTTCATTGAGAGGGGTAGCTACACCGCAATAACCAGACATCTGAGAAATTACTGTTTTTGCCCAACTACCCGAGGTATCAGAGAACGCGACAGGTTCTTGGGTTTGTTGAAGTTCCCGTGGTAAGTCTAATTGGTTTTTGAGATGGATAGCCATACGCCGCATAGTATCCACTAATTCAGCCCGACTAATGGGTTCGTTGGGCTGTAAAGTGTTGTTAGGATTACCTACATTGAGAAAATTCCACTGCGCCCATTTGATTTTTCTGGCACTCCAACGGGAACTATCCACATCTTTGAAAGGAATAACATCTCTTTCTGGGGTAGCGTTTAAATCTACTTTGTAAACGGTTCCAATGGCATCAACTGCCATAGAAATCAACTGTTCACGGGTTACGGGTTGGTTGGGACGGAAAGTATCATCCTCAAACCCAGACACTAAGCCCATTTTAACTGCTTCGGTAATTTGAGCTTGGTAAATATTGTCATCAATGTCTGTAAAAGTCGTTTGAGAAGACTCTGCCGCCACCTGAGTAGTTGTGGCAGGGGGGGTATCAGGGAGATCGCCACCGGCGGCGATCGCAGCTTGAGAGCCACTAAAATAGAAATGGCCTAAGACTTTGTCCTGATATGTACGCTTGGTGAATTGCCAACCGGGGTAAAGGTCAATTTTCATGAACCCTTGGGCCATACCGTTGGTACTACCAAGAACAATTTCACTGTAACCGGCAGTTCTTGGGGTTCCCACTAAAACTAATTCTCCACCACGGGGAACCAGACGCAACAAATAATCTAAACCGAGATCGTTACCGTCGAGACGAATAGAATAACCGTTGCTATCCGTAGAACGTCGACAAATACCAGTAAAATCGTAATTTAGTAGTAAGGGGTCGATCAAGACGGGGTTTGAACCGCTTTCCGCCCAACAATCTCTTTTATCGGGGATTTGTTCAATAACCAAAAGGTCGTATTTTCCTTCTCCGTATGGTCTAGCGATGGCAGTAACCCGATCTTGGTCCAGGGCAGTTTCGCTAAATGTAGAGGCTTCCACAGCAAGATGGACAGGAATTAAGCTACTGAGGGTAACGCCGGCTAAAGTAGCCCATTTTAATGGCTTTCTAAATATTTTCATGGTTTTAACTATAGAGTGATGTTCAAGGGTTTCTAGAGTAATAGCGAAAGACAATCCCATTGATCGCTTATCATTGACCGATTTGATGGGAATGGAGTTCCACTTTGTTATAAGGGTATGACAAACCTAATCAATTTTGAGTTGATGGGGGTGACAATTATTACATTGACTATTGATCCTGGAAATTACCCTCAAAATTAATGAATTTTTAATACTTCGATGATGATAATTAGATTTTATTTTGTTAGATAAATTGGATGTTATCAGTTAACTGTTCACTGATAACTAAGCAATACTCCCCCGTTTTCTCGCTTCTTTATAAGAAGTTCCTACATTTTGTAGACCAACTCGAATCATTTGTTGTTCTAATAAAGCAAAAAACCGAATGCGATCGCCTCCTCGGATCACTGCTTGGTTATGAGACTCCGCTAAAGCCACAGGATATCCAAACCCTTTGCTTACCTGTGCTAACATAATCCCCAATGCGTGATCTAAAAGTGCTTGATCCTCCACTACCCAAGCTGGCACTTCTACCCTAGCGATTTCTGTCCCCACGTTAACGTAACAAAAATAGATGCGCTGGGCTTCGTCGTAGAGATCGAGAATGCGGGCTGAACTTTTCCAGAAAGGACCTCGTTGTCCTGGCTGCAGATTTTCCCCCCATAAAGTGGTATCTCGTAGGGGTTCGATTACTTGACAAGGGGTTTTTTCCTCCCCAAGATCCATACAGTTTACGGTGCAGTTTGGGGTGTCAAAAGTGCAATTATGGAGACGTAAAAAGTTAATCCCTTCTACGCTACGGGATGCGCTGAGATACCCCATCAGAGGGATACGAGCAGCCCGCAACTGTTCCCAAGCTTCCTGAATAGGCACTAAAATTAAATCTCGGGCATCGTGGGCTAACCCGTCCAAAAACCAATAAACTAAGGAACCATCTACCATGCCTAAATTTGGTTCGTGGTGCGCCCCTGGTGGGTTAACCCAACCGCAGGCCATTTCCGCTAAAAATTGCGCTTCTAAGACGGTTCGGCGATACCCTAACCATTCTTCGGTTCTGATCCCCCATTGCCTGGAAACGTAAAGGTCTTCGGGACGATAATAAACCTCTGGTAAACTGTCGAGTAGGGGGTGCAAATTTTGTCCATAATGAAGCATTACCCGTCCCACATTGATCAAATAACAATAGGCAATTTCGTGGTGGGAAGGGGCAATTTGTGAGCCGTCTGTGGCAAAGACACTATGGCGATCGGGGGGAGGAATAATGGTGATGCGGGTGTCTAGGGGTTCAACAGGAATGGCCGCAGAAAAAATAAGGCGATCGCTCCAGGTTTGGTAACGTTCCATTAGTTCTTCTTGTTGTTTTTTTGCCTGTTGTAAAATTGTTTTTGCTAGTTCCAGTCGTTGGGAACTAGCGTTCATTTCCTGTTGAAAATGTTGACTAATTCCTGGTATTTTTTCTGCTAATTTAGCGATGTCTAACATAATCTTTTTTCTCCTCATTATTATTATAACTCACAAAATCGTCAATATTAAGCTATTATTATTTAGCGTTTAGCCAAAATATCAAAAATTATCCTAATTTTAATTAATAAAAGGAGCAAAAAAATTGAGTAAAGCATAACGATGACGAGACTGTATCCAAATTTTGCCCATCCCTTTAAAATGGCAAAAAAGATTATGTTCTCCGACAGTTCCTATGTTTACTCCTGGGAGAGATAAACTTTCAAGCTGTTTTATTTCGTAGTTTAGGGTATCTTCAAAAGCCACTATATAGCTAAGATTAATAACATAGTTACTTCTGACTGAAATCTCTTGAATATTACCATAGTAATTTAACCATACGTCTCCTGTCCCCAAAAGATGTAAAAAGAAAGAATCTTCTTCACTAATAGACTTAATATTGGGAAATGAGATTACTTCCAATTGTACGTTTTCACTACAAGCCAAGAAAGAGAATAATTGTGTGATTATACCTGAATTACCATCCAAAAAATGATGTTTTATAGAGCCAAGAACATCAGGACTTAAATAAATATTACCGGGTAATTTAGGTGCGTTTATCTCATGAATACTTAAATCAGATGCAGGGGAAAAATTAGGCTGTAAATCTAAAGAATTTTCGGTGATAGATTTTCCAATTTCGATAGAAGCATCCCGAATGGTTAGGGTTGACATTTTGACAAAAGCCTTCTCTAAATGTTTGAGCCTAATCATTAAATGTGCAGCATCTGGATCATTAGTAATTTGATATTCAAGGTGTCGATGATTTGTCATTTACTATTTAATTGAGTACAGAAAATAAATTACACACTTAAATTAGGGAACATATTAGGTACTTACTTACTTAGATTTTAATTTTCTAGCGATTAGGTTTCCCCAATTTTTTCCCTGATGGGTTTGACAGTATAATTTTCCTTCTCCCGTAAATTTTAGGAAGACTTTGGTGTTTGAACGCCATTTACCCAACCCTTTTGCTTTAAGTGTTTTGACTTCGTATTTTAAACTATTTTCAAAAGCAACTAAATGTTCAATTTTGACCCAATATTCTTCTTGAACATCCAGAGAATAAATTGCACCTAACCCATTGAGCAAGACTTGACCTTCTCCCGTCAAACTTAAGAAAGTTAATCTCTCATGGCTAAAGTTTAAATTCATTTCTGGAACCCCAAAGAACAAACTCATGTTGCCATCACAAGCTAAATAACTAGAAGAAACCACAACCAATTTATACTTAGTTATAGTATGAACGTATCTTCTCAAAAAGCCAGGGGTCACTCGCTGCGAAAACTTAGGCCAAA
>NZ_JARVCN010000249.1:0-4778 GCF_038442745.1 Crocosphaera sp. Alani8 | reverse complement strand
AGTCCCCAGTTTTAATCGGCTCATTCGAGGTAATCATCACCATTGCATTGGGATAAAAACTTTCTAACGCCTGCTTGAATTTTTGTTCAAACCTTAAGCGATCGCCGCCCGTTAACGCCTTAAGTTTTTTGACCCCCTTGTAACTAACTGCCTCCTGGAGAATCACCAAAAGCTTGTCTTTAATATTCGCAGTCTCAAACTTATCCTTTTCCAAGATTTCTAAGTCAGTGATAAAGACATTCTCTATTCCAACAAGTGCGATCGCCAATTGGGTTAACGTTGACTTACCACTTCCACCCGGTCCGCACAAGGCCAAAAATTTCTGCCAATCGGCACGACCAGTAACAATCCCGTGTAAGAAAGCCCGAAGTAGCTCAACCAAACTAGCATCACCGTCCATCATTTCTAAAAGCCATTGCTTAATGGGTTCACAACCAGCCAAGGGATTATAGTCGTAGGGCAAACACCAAGTGAAATAATTTTGGGGGCTATGAGGGCTTAATTCCTTGGTTTTCATATCAAATACCCCATTGCGGAAGGGAATCAGTCCTTTTCGGGAATTTGTCGCCATTTTCCCTACTAGCATTCTTCTGGATAACCTTTTTGCGATCGCTTCAACAAAACTAAATTTATAGTCCGATACTTTAGGAATCTGTGCTTTTAATTGCTCTATTAGGTCTGATTTTTGTGTTTTATCCCGATTACTACTTCTTACAGCACCAATCGCTGTCTTTATTTGTTGAACGATGGTTTCTGCTTTATCCACCAACTCGTCTAGCTCTAGCATCAACCTCTGTTCTAGGCGTTCTTTGCTGATTAAACCCCATACTCCTGGCTTTTCAGCATTGTACAAGTACCAATCTTTTGTAGCCTCGTTAAAAACAAGTGTTTCTTTATATAGCTCAGCTAGATACTCACAGACCCTGTGTTCGTTCCATTTGGGTAAATCATGTTCCAACTGACTTAACTTAATTGGTGCAGGGTTAACGCTACGGGTTGCCCATAACTCAGTAAACCATTTCGGTCCATTAACTGCGATCGCATCATCGATCCCTTTTTCTGGTGTATCCCAACTTAGGAAGGTTACTTTACAGCAAGCATCACGGAAGCAGGATGCTAATCTTTCACGGGCTGTAATCACACTGGCCTGTGTTTTCAATTTCTCATCTTGGTCAAAGATAACTACGATCTCCCGTCCAGGTTGGGCAAAGTATTGGAGTTGTGGCAATAACTGGGGGATTCCTACGGAGTCTTTGGGTGAACCGTTCCATACTCCTGGGATGGATACCGCTACCTGACCTTGGGTTAGTAAGGCACCGGCTTTTTTAACACCTTCTACTACTGAGAGGGGTATTTGTGGGTTGTCCTTTACCCACTTCCAGAATAACTTATCTTTTAACCGTAGAAATTCCTTATATGTTATCCCCTCGGTCAGTATCCATTGTTCTCTAATCCTTTCTCTATATTCTTTCAATAAACCTGCTTTTTTGGCTACTTTTAACCCAATCTTATGGGAGACTTTAAGACAAATTGGTTGCACCGGTTCAAATGATGGAACCTCATATTTTCTAGTTTTCCCATCTTTGCCGACTTTAGGGGTGTTGGGTTTTAGTTGGCCCCATAACAAGTCTTCACCTGTTTCTGGGTCAATGGCGTTAACTGCCCATCCCCCTAATTCTAAATGGGCATTGGCTTTTAGTGTCCCGTTATTGATTCTTCCATCATTTCGACGGGATATCTTTTCTGAGTAGAGTAGGAAGTCAAAGGTGTCTGTGTTGATCAGCGATCGCACGTTCAAATATACGATTGAGGGTGCTACTGCGGAACCTTTAACCCATTCGTTGCGGTGTTGCTCGTTAATGTTGCTCATGATTTTCTCCAGTGTTTGTGTACTACTGGGGATGCTTATTTGTCATGACCACTTTGAATAACTTGACTTGGGCAATTAAGATAGAAGAGATGAATTATTGATTTTGTTCTGGACTGTCTAAAGCCGCTTGTAGCAAGCCTCAGAGCATACCAGTTGTTCTCTTGCCAAGTTTAATAATCGTAGCGGTTGTAAAACATCTCCAGTTTTTCCTAATCCAACTTAATCGAATATCTATCTGAATCTATGCTTTGGCGTACAAGCATAGCTATTAGTGAATGGCAGTGAGATAATTTGTCCCCTTGGGTGGTAGTGAGGGGCAATTTTTAAGCTGCGTCATTTTCTTGTTAACTCAGTGCTATACCCTTTAAAGAGGTCTAAGCCTGAGATAAAGAAAATAATCGGACGAGATTTAGGATTTATACCCTAATCTTCTCTTTTCTATCCAGAGTGGTTCCCTATAAAGACATAGGTTGCCCGTACCGCAAAATTCCTATATGATGGAGTTGCGGATGGATAGATTTTGGTTAATTACCACCGTGGCTAAAAATTTAATTTCTTTCTTATCTGTTTCAACTACCTCCGTTTGGTTGTGCAGAGATTCCAGGAAGAACCTTCCAATAGGAAACGCCGACGCATTCCCCAATGACTATCGGCGTTTCGGGGTTTTTGGAAGATTTTTTGCTTGAATCTCTGCTGTACATAACTATCCCAGTGTTAGGAATACCTCAAATATAGACCAAAACTAAACTCTCTACAACCGAGAACCAGAGGGGGAAAATCTTTGGTCTTTTTTGTTAACTTAGTTGGGCTAACACGGAAGCATACCAACGAAGTTGTTGGTAGCTAGTGCTGTCCATATTTTTACCTGTCGAAAGACTAATTTCTGAAAACTTAGATCCTTTCACGGTTGGGATGTACTCAGTAAACTGATTCATAAAATTTTATGGCTTATGTTTGTTTCTTAAGGTTTCAACAACAAAGCAGGTAATCGAAGCACCGCCGTAACGATTCCCCCGATAACGGCACTAACACCACCGACAATGAGAGGAAGGATTAAGGAACGGAAGCCCTTAAGGTCAGATACTTCTTTAACAAGAGTATTTTGGACAATTTTCATGTCTCTAACGTCTTCTTTAAGGTTTTTCACATCTGTGTCAACGGCTGTCAACTTAACTTTGATGTCTCCTATCTCTTCTGATTGCTTATCAAGCTTGTCCTCAATTCTTATCAGGATGTCGGCTAGGTCAAAACTAACGGTAACAGGTTCATTCATAAGTTAGACTCCGAATTTTCAAAAAAATAACTTAGCCTCAAGGAAGTCAGGGAAAAATTTTGAATACTAAACAGAAATTAATCATTAAAAACTTCCACTTCTTCTATTAAGTCTTCTGGCTTGCAATCAAGAGCGTTACACATATCAATTACTGCTTTGACCCAGTCCATTCCCGTGCGTCCATGTTCCCAGTTTCTGACGGTTGTTTCAGTTTTTTGAATAGCACGAGCTAATTCTGATTGAGACATACCCTTTTTTTGCCTTAGTTCTTTTATTCGTGACACAATTATTTTTCCCATACAGGGTTTATACAATAAGTATAGCACTAATATCTCTGTATAAAATTCTTGACACCGTAAAGAGCTTTACGCTATACTAAGACAAAGAAAAGCGATCGCTTTCCGTCCAAAGTCAACGATCGCCTTTCTCTCACCTAAATAAATAAGGATATATCTATCATGTCACAGCATACACAGGTGCGCCACACCTGCGAACAGTGTCCCATGTTCAAAAGTTATGAAGGGGACACAAGATCAAGGGGTACTTGTACCTTATTTGACCGAGTTACCCGTAGTCACTGGCCACAGACTCAAGATTGTAGGAATGCGTTACAAGAGGTCGTATTGCACCTTTATTCGGAAGAAGAAGAACAAGATCCAGACTTCGGACATTTTGAACCTGTACAAGAGATTGAACTAAGTCTTTTCCTATCTGAAATAACAAAACAAGCTGTTAAAAAAGCCTTTCAAACATACCAGGATATGTACCAAGGATTTTATTTAGCTTACTACCATCCATGTCAACAGGATGCGGAATTTTAGGTAACAAAAAAGGGGATTAATTTCCCCTTCTAATAACGACCTAACTTTTAAAGCATTACTCATGTGGCAATCATTTGTACAACTCTACAGTACCTCAAAAAATAAGTCAATTACCTTCAGAGAAAAGACATGAAACTAGCAGAGATTTTGAACAACTTAGCACAACCAGTTCCTAAACAGAAGATTAGTAAAAAAGGAATATTTAAAGACAAGAAAGAGATTGATGAAATTGATTATATAGCTTGGTACAACCTGTGCGATCTACTTGAGGAACGGTGTGGAATTGACGGCTGGTCGTGGTCGGTTAAAGACATTAATCAGATTAGTAATCGTCTTACTTTAACGGGAGTTCTTACTATTTATGGGGATGACAAATCACTTACAAGGGAAGCAACTGGAACCGAAGATGTTGATTGTTCTCAGTATGGTGATCCATCGAGTAATTCTGAAGCTATGGCATTAAGGAGATGCTGTGCAAAGTTCGGTTTAGGAAGAGACTTATGGAGAAAGAAAAGTAAGTTAAATGGGAATTATTCTCAAACTTCTTCCCTATCTACTATCACCAAATTAACCAAAAATAGCCCCGAATATTGGGCTAATGAGGGTAAACAAGATGCCTTGAACGGGCTAGAACCACAGCACCCGAAGATTAAGCCTTACATGAATGGCTACAATCAAAATGCCTCAACTCAAGAAGAAGAGGAATACAATTTTGCAGAGCATTACTAACAGTAATCAAAAGCCCCTAAGAAAAGAAAATCTAACCTGTATTATTCATGAAGAAAAAACAAAACCTAAAAAATAAGGAATTGGC
>NZ_JARVCN010000248.1:0-4811 GCF_038442745.1 Crocosphaera sp. Alani8 | reverse complement strand
TTATGTACAGGTATGTCTAGTATTGTACAGGTTTTTGTCTTCTAGAAAAACCTCACTTTTACTTCTATTTAGGTTGAGTACCTCGTCAGTCTGAGAAGCTTGTTCAACCTGAGAAGTTGGCGTTAATTCAGACAGTGTAAAGCTGGTATTCGCAGGAATGTCCTGCAATTTATCGTTGCCAAAGATCGAGAAAACTTCACCAGAATTGATACCACCACCACCATTTTGGGTTGATGCCGACACATAGGGATTCCCAATCACTAGGTCATCCAGTCCGTCGCCGTTAATATCGCCCCCTGTAGCAACTTCAAGGGTTTGGTAGCCAGTACTTAATTGGGATGTTGCACTTCCCAACTGACCGTTATTTTTCGTTGCACTTGAATCGGTCAGTAGGCTAGATTCGGAGTTCATGGGGTAATAGCCAACCAAATTAGCTTGACTGCTGGGAGATGCAAGGCGTATAAAGCGGTTGGTTTGAATTTCTTCCGGGGTACGAGCTATGTTCCAGAATCGGATCTCTTTGACTTGTCCTGTGAAGAAATCTCCGGTATTTCCTTCACTACCCAAGTAAACGGGAGTGTTGTTTGTTGTATTACCTAAAGAGCCTTGGCTTACTTGGTTCTCTAATTCACCATTGATATATAGCTTAAGGGTTCCTGCCTCGTGGACGAAGGCGATATGGTACCATGCGTCTTGTTTAAGCACGGTTTTAGAGCTTACACGGGGATTGTGGGACCCGTCAAAGCGAGCGACTTCAATTTGTTGACCCGGGCTGTATCGGATTAGATAGGGATATGCTCCATTTTTATTCCATTTTGCGATAATAGCCTGAAAGGATGTCGATTGCTTCGCAGGGTTAACCCAAGCTTCTATCGTGAAATTTTGGTTTACGTCGAAGTCAATTTTGCTGTTGTGTGGAATCAATGTATTGGTTCCGCTACCTGGTAGCGCCAAGGTTTCGATCGGATCGCTAACGAACTCTAGGTACTGGTAACTAGGATTGTCAACCTCGCCCTTGCTCGTAGCCAGTGTTACAATCCCGGCCTGAACCTGGCTAATGGCAAACTCGCTAATGCCGTCGCCATTGACATCACCTGCATTAGAAATGGTGTTACTAACACCCAGGGTTTGATTACTGGGTAGCTGAGTTAAAGTCTTGCTAGTGAGGGTATTTGAAGTTTCACTCAAGTCTGCCGAGCCAAATAAAAGCACTGGCGTTCTGGAATTATCGATAGCCACCAGGTCGCTAATGCCATCACCATTGACATCGTTGAGGGCTGCCACGCTGAGGGAACTGAGGGAAAGGGAGGTGTCACTCAAATCCAGCGAGATTGGAGTGGGAATACTGCCATCAGCCTGGCCTAGATATAGCAACAGGGTACTACTGGTCTGCACGATCCAATCATTAAGCCCATCGCCATTGATATCCAACGCCGGAATGATGTCCTCGAAGGTTCCTGAAATGGTGGCTTTGGTGGAGAGGTCTTCCAGGGATAGATTAGCCTGAGTCGCCAGTTCAGAGCTGCCCAACAATAAGACCAGTTCTGGGGTACTGTCGGGTAACACAGTCGCGAGGTCCTGGAAGCCATCGCCATTGACATCGCCAACGGAGGCATACTCGGGGGCACTATTGTGGGTAAGGGTGAGTTCCAGGGTGGCCAGACCGCCGTCCAATAGTTCTTTGGTACTAGCTCCAAAAACAATGGTACTGCTGTTAGTGCCTTCGGTAACCAGGGTATCGGCATAACCATCCAGATTCAGGTCACCTAACAGTTGGACTACCTGCTTGGTAACGCTGATGGGCCGGTCATCCACCTCAACAATGGACGCGCTGCCCTCTAAAGTGCCATTGCGCTCCTTGCCGCTGGTATCGTCGGCGGTGCCATCATCAAAGGTAAAGTTGGCCTGTAGGTTTGGTGACTGGCCGCCAAGAGATATAAATTGGTTGTCTTGAATCTGTTGCTGGGTGCGGGCCTCGTTCCAGATGCGAACTTCGTCGATTTCGCCCTCGAAGTAGTTATTGCCCGAAATATCTCTTCCAATACGAACATCGTTATCGCTCTCTGTATTAAAAATTGTCACTTGGGACGAGGAAATTTTTTCTAATTCACCGTCGACATATAGTTTGGCGGTATTTGGTCCAAATGTTGGAACGCCTCCTGAAACGCCTTCATAGACTACCGCAACGTGATGCCACTGGCCGTCAAGTACATTAGTTGTTCCGACTAAATGACCACCATCGACTTCGATCCGAAGTTTGCCATCATCTAACCTAACAGTCCATTTCACTCCGTCTTCATTACCAGGATTACTGCCCCAGGAAACAATAGGCTGATCACTTCCTACCGAAGTAGGTAGCTTGATCCAGGCCTCTACCGTGCGGTCCTCAGTCCCGGTGACACCCTTGTAGCCGGTTAGCTCAACGAAATCTGTAGTGCCATTCAGTTGCAATACTTTTGTCAGGGGGTTGGGATCAATAATAAAGCCCTGGTCGCTCTGCAAGTCTTTGACTTTAAGGCTGCCTTCGTCGGCCAGCCAGGGATGGCCAAAGAGAATACCAATCTGGTCAGCGAGTTGAGCACTAGCCAGCAGATCTTCTGTCCCGTCGCCATTGACATCTGTTGCCCCCTGAGTGGGAATCATGGCATCTTGAGGATTTGTACCGTTAAGCACAAAAGTGCTAATGCTGGGGTCTGGTTTGGTATTCCCAGATTGATTAAAGAAAGCGGTACTTTGGGTACTACCAGGTTCGAGGGTAAAGGCGGTGCTGTAGGCGCCACTCCAGATAGGATTGTTACTGTCTTCAGTGTTGCCAAACAGCACATGAGCCTGTCCGGCACCGTAACCTGCTTTGGGGGAGGCAATAACGATATCATCAGCTTGGTTGGTGGGGTGTTTAGGATCGAAGTTGAAATCTCCGGCATCGCTGACCACACTGCCACTCTGGGAATGCGCTTCAGGACCGGTAATGATTAAGTTACTTTCCCAGGCCAGCTGCAGCGGGGTGTCACTGTTATAGTCACTCCAGTCTCCACGACCCGCTACCACGTAGGTAATGCCTGAGCCTTTACCATCTTCTGGCGCGCCAATTACCAGATCGTCAAAGCCATCACTATTGATATCCCCAGCCCCACTGACGCTATAGCCTGCTTCAGCATCAGAGTTAAAGATAGGAGAACCATCCAAGATTATGGTACTGTCACTATCAACGCCATTTCCATTGCCTAACAGTAGATAGACCCGACCAGTGGTGAGTTCGATCTCGTTGCTACCAGTGATATTATTGTTATCAGCAGCCACCGGACTAACTGCTGATAGAGCCTCAATTGCATCTGGTGCTTTTTGCGCCGCCGCTGCATTTTCAAAGTCCTGATTAAAAGTGACTTTCTGAGTGTAGCTCGGTGCCCCAATGATCAAATCAGCATGAGAGTCATTGTTTAGGGATTTATCACTACTATTGTTCGGCACAATATCAATCGACAACCCGGCTTGATTGCCTGCGTGTTCCCCTGTAAAGACAATCTTGTCTGAGCTAACGGTTGTATCGGCAAAGCTGCTGCTGCCTTTAACAATGTAGACTTCTCCAGCACTATTGCTGGCAAAGGGCGCACCGATGACAATATCAGCAGTCGTGCTGCTACTCAAATTGCCCACAGCTAGGGAATGCCCAAACTCATCACCAGCGTTCATGCCAGAAATAACAGCTCCCTTGCCACTGCTGCTCAGGGTACTCAGGTCAATGGTTTCACCAGGGGTGAGCTTTTCACCGAAGATGACATAGACTTTGCCAGTGCTACCATCTGCGGCAGGAGCCCCAATAATTAAATCTTCTCCACCGCCATTGACATCACCCACGGCCAAAGCAAACCCAAGCTGTTCTTGGTGTCCTTCAATGTCTTTAATTAAGACCCCCTTCCCACCGCTAGGAACCTGGGTGGGGTCGAGGGTGAGGGTTTCGTTATCGGTCTTGAGGTCTTTTCCGGCAGTCAAAATCAGCACTGCCCCATCATTCTGGCTGGTGTTAGGAGCGCCCACGGCAATGGCCATCTCACCATTTAAAAAATTGCCTGCAACCATGGCAGTGCCAATATTGTCTTCGCTGGTGTCAAGAGTAAGACCGCTATCAATTCTAGCCAGGCTACTGACCTCGTCTTCTAAAATGTCGCCCTGGGCCGTGATGATATCGCCAACTGGGGCTGATTTTGCCGGGTTAGGCAGCCAGGGGAGTTTTGGTGGATCATCGTTCTGACCATCGAAGACGACCTTGGTGCCATCGTTGAAGAAGACTGTTGCCGTATAGGATTCCTTGGAGCTATTTGTTCCCTGAAAATAGAGGTCAAAGGTTTCAGTTACCCCTAGCAGAGTCTTCTCAAAACCACTGGGGTCATTGATGAGTTGGTCATCTTGAACAATGGCCATCTGTTATCAGGTTGGCTGGTCCCTGTTTTTGGGCAACTTGCTGTCCATCGAGATACAGCGTAGTGACAGGGTTAGTAATAGAGGCAGTATCAGCGACGGTTGTATCAAAGGTTGCGACCACATGGTGCCACTTGTCAGTATCGAGAGTGTCGGTGCTGAGTTCAACACTACCCACATCAAACACCAGATCTTTGTTAGACCCGGTAGTCAAGCTCCAGTCGGGATCAATAGGAATATCTAAGGTACGATTTATGTCAACAAAAACCGTTGCCTCACCCTCTAATGAACCATTATTAGCATAGCCGCTGTCATCTTTGGCGGTGCCATCGCTAAAGGTGTAGTAACCAACCAGGGTTGAGCGAGTTTCCTCAGAATTCAGCAGGGCATTGAGG
>NZ_JARVCN010000247.1:0-4829 GCF_038442745.1 Crocosphaera sp. Alani8 | reverse complement strand
CATCTTTGTCCCCTAACTTTCGGCGAGTCCCCCCAGACTTTTTGAGAAGCTTCGACTCCCTCACTTTTACGAAAGAAATCCATCATGGTCATGGGAGGTGTCAGTAACATTTATGTTTTATCCTTATTAGAGAAGGTCACTCAACTAACTCATTTTCTCATGAAATCCCTTGCTGCTAACATTAACTCTCTTCCCCTCTCTCTTGATGAAATAAAATCCGCTATCGCTAATGGCCAGAGTCTTGCCAATAGGAATTTACAAGGCATAGATATGAGCCAGATGGATTTATCTCAGACGAATTTAAGCGGTGCTATCTTAATTGGGGCTAAAAGTGGGGAAACAAATTTTCAGGGGGCTGACTTACGCGAGGCTGACTTACGCGGGGCTGACTTGAAATTTGCCAACCTAACCGATGCTGATTTGCGAGATAGTTATTTACATCGCACCCAGTTACAAGGGTGTAATTTGAGTGGCGCACAGCTAGAGTCGGCAAAACTGCAACTGGCACTCTACGATTCTCTCACTATTTGGCCTGAAGGCTATGACTATCGGAATTCCGGTGCGGTTGGTCCTTATGCAAACTTAGGGGGAGCCTTCCTTAATACAGCCAATCTCAGGGGCGCAGACTTACGTTATGCAAACTTGAGAGGAGCTTACTTGAGTGGGGCCGATTTGACGGGAGCGAACCTTCAAGGAGCCGCCTTAAGTGGAGCGAACCTTCAAGGAGCATTTCTCACAGGGGCTTACTTGTACCAAGCTCGACTCATTGGTGCGGAATTACAGGCAGCCGACTTGCGAGGAGCCTACTTAACCGAAGTCAGTTGGGAACAGTTACAGAGCATCGCTGGAGCAGACTTTACGGGGGCTAAAGGATTAAGTGAGTTAGACAGGGTTTGTTTATGCAGTCGTCCCGCCCAAGAGTTAGGCACTTGGAATTCTTTCACTCGCTCTAATACAGCGAGGAGTCTTGGCTCTTCCTAACTTGGAAAACTAAACTTTGAAACCGCAAGGAAACGCTACCGCCTTGATTTATTTATTGTTAAAATCCATCTCCCGTTAATGTCTATTAGTCCTTTTGAAGGAGAAATATAACGGGAGTCTAGATGGCTAGATTTTTAACAAAATGTTTGCAGAAGCCCCTAATCTTTGATAAGCGTTGAGGTAGTTCACGATAACAATTAAATCCTAAATTGTCTATGAGATAGGGTTGATATGAAAATCCTTAAGATGACTAATTAAATGGTCAAAATAAGGAGTCAATTCCTGCTGTTGTTCAGGTTTGAATTGCTGTAAGCTATAGATTTTCAAGTTTTCTAAGCCGCAGATCATGGCATCAAGAGGAACTTGCAATTCTTCATAGAGCAACTCCATATTTTTAAGTCCTTCTAGGCTAGTAAATTGAGGACTGTTTCCAGCAATTCCATAGGTGATACAGCGCAGAAAATGCCAGAAATCTCGCCAGCAAGCTTCGGCTCTTTCAGGGGGATAAAGTCCACCACCTAACTCGGTAATTTTAGGATAGGTGGCCAAAACTTGTTCCCTGGCGTAATTAACAATTAAGTCAGCGTTGTCTCGCAAAAATCTCGCTTTTTCAACTGCTGATGACTGCTCTGTCCCTAGAGCTTTAATTTGTGCTAAGTCTTCATCTGTAAGATAGCGACCTTGATCATCTGCTTGCTGAAAAATTTGCAGCACTTCATCTGAATGTGACTTTTGCCAACGGTTAAAACTCACAATTCTGGCTTTTGGAATTAATTGTTTAGCTCTTTCGCTTAATTGACTACTCATAGAAGTCCTCAATAAATTGGTTAAGGGGCAATATCTGAGTATCACCAACGTTATCCGAAAAATTAGTCAAATATGGTTACATGTGGAGTACAGAAAACCTATTTCCAGGGTCTCTCATAGCCTCAACGTCAGCTGTTAGGCGGGTCGAAGTAGTCAAGCTAGAGACGAATGATCCCCCAAGCAGCTAGGGCGAGAGCAATGACACCAATGCTTAATAACCCTGCCCCAGTAAGAGTGATGACTTTACCCGTCAAACGAACCCATGCTGGATAAGGGGGCTGTTGCCATTTCCAGTAATAAGTGGGTTGGAGACCAGGGAAATAACCGATTTCCTCTAATTCAGTACGATAGTCAGCTCCATATCGAGGCATAGGACCAAAGGGTAACTCCCCTTGACATTGACTGGGTAAGATTCGTCCCCGTTGGTAGGGAATAGTATCGTAGCCAAAGTTATTGAGATACTCTTCACTATTGACCAGATCGTTTTATTAGTCTTGAGCTTATGGCATCAAGGCTATATTAAGTCTGGCTTTGTCAAAAAACTTAATATTTTTTCGTTTTCCGTCAATCTCCAATTTTCTCGGTTATTCACCACGCTTCAGGCTACCAGTTGGCGTTCTAAATCGAACAGGAAGCCATGAATATACTCTTCTGTCCATGCTTTTCCATACAGACGAGTAAACATTCCTCGTGCCGGATCTTTGTGCGCACGGTAGGCGATGTAACTCCTTTGTGCTTGGAGGATATCTTCGAGCCTTTGACTATCAGTAATCGGTTTGGCTTCCTCCACGAAATTCAAATAAGCTTGGAGATAGTCCTTAAAAGCTGAGAAAACTCGTGTGACGACTACTTCTGTTTCTTGGGGACGAGTCCATAAAAAAGCTGGAGAAAAGAAGGGTTTCGCTTCTTCTGGAAAATCTCCCCCCCAGGGTAAATGCTGTTGGTGGCTTTTGAAGAGGGGCAAGATAGGCTCGGTATATTTTTGCAGGTAAGCATTCTCGTGGAAGAGTGGTTGCATATCCAAGGCAATGAGGTGTCCCCCAGGCAATGTGACTAAATCTGCTCCAAAAAAGGGCAAATCATAGGTTAACTGGGGGAAGATGACAAAATTAAGAACTTGTAGGGAACTACCCCCTTGAACGTGAGCAGCTCGAATTTGTCTTAGTTTGGGAGATTTAAAAGCATAGCTGCTAGTGATAACCTCTTGCTGTCTTTTCCCCTTCCCTGTCATTTCTTCTTTTCTCTCAAACCCTTCAGGAATGGGATAGGGTTGCAAGGAAAGTCGGTCTTCCATCAGCGAAATAGCATAGTCTAAGAAAGGTTGGTAAAGGGTCATAGGATTAGAAATTTAATAATAATGTTGATCTTTTGTCTGCTCCAAATCTCTGTCCGTTGACACTCTCACCGTTAAGCTACGCTGTAACGGGAGATTCTTAAATTCACATATAGAAACCTGGCCTAATTCCTTGGCTAGGAAACTTCCTCAACCATCTTAAAATTAAGCGTTAACTTTTATTATCAACAACGGCAACGGCATCTTCAAACAAAAATTTATGGAGAAATTCTTCCGACCATTCATGACCAAAATAGCTCTTAAATAGCCCCGAGGCCGGATCTCTTTCTGCACTATATTGATCATAATCTTTCTGTGCCTTGATGATTCGTTCAACCTGGTTTGAATCTGTCTTTGGCTCAGCTTGTTCTACCAGTTGCCAATATAATTGAATATATTCTTGATAAGCAGGAAAAAGCTGCTCTATAACCGTCTGAGGATCAGTTCTGGCAAATAATAAATAGGGAGAAAAATATTGGTTAGCATCATAAAACTTCATTTCCAAGTCTTGCGCCAAATCATTATATTTTTTACGAATTGGTGCCATCGGTTCAATATATTTCTTTAAATAATCTGGGTCACGAAACAGAGGCTGAAAATCTAAAACTACTAATATTTTTTTCTGCCCAAAAGCTAAAAAATCAATTCCCAATAAAGGCAAATCATACTGATGGTTTGGATAAATAACACTATTAAAAATTTGGGCAGTTTCCCCCGCATTAATGTAGGTGTAGCGTATTTTTCGGAATTGGGGACATTCATAACACCAACTTTCAATCATTGCGGGATTTTTTCCCCGTTGGCTGATTTGGAACTCTAATTCTGGGCTAATAGGTCTGCTTTTCAGCTCAAAGCGACTAAACAGTTCTTTTTCTAGGTATTGGAGAAAAGGCTGAAACATAAACTGAAGACTAAATAGTAAAACCTTCCCTGAGAATAAAGAAAATCCTTAGCTTCTGTCTCGTTTATCACCAAGAAAGTCATAAATCGTAATATAGCAAATATACTGACTCACTACACTAAAATATTGCTTTAGTATTGTAGCAGAAGGTTTGCAAATAAAGTCTTTAAGGGACTTACTTTCACCGTAAAAAAAAACTGAGCAAAATCATGACTGAAGTTGAAACAGGAAGAATGTTACTTTCTCATAATTTTGATATCTCTAATGATATCTTTCCTGAGTTAAGTTTAGAAGAGTTTACCCAAGTATTTATTGATGGCTTAAGTCAATATGATGGGGTTAGATGTCGTCAATTAAGTCATCCTCACTGGATGGTAGAAATTGTGTTTTTTAAAAACAAGTTTTCTTCTCTACAAGTGGGAGAACTATGCGCAGATGCTTTAGTAAACAAGAGGATTGCTCAAAAGAATCAAGATAATAGTATTCCTGATATTTTGATTTTGGGCGGACTTAAAACAACTCCTCCTAATGGGAGTTCTCCTGACACATTACAACCTGGAGAATGGGGAGTTGATGTGGTAGAAACAACTTCTGCTGAAGACTTTTTAACTGCGTTAGGATGGGAGGAGAAAACAGCAGGGAAAACGATTGATAATGTATTCAAAGTTGAGAGAGTGACATATCCATAAACTCCCCTGTGCTTCTTGTTTCGTTTCTCAATTGGTGATTTCTCGCCGAGAATTGGTTAACTGATTGAAGCTTCTCAAAAAGTCTGGGGGGACTCGCCGAAAGTTAGGGGACAAAGAT
>NZ_JARVCN010000246.1:0-4857 GCF_038442745.1 Crocosphaera sp. Alani8 | reverse complement strand
ATCGGAAATTGAGGTTGATTTAATTTCCCAACTGGTACTAGCCTGTGGAGATGTAAGTTTGGTGCATTTTCTCAAAATTAGTCAGCAGGCCATCGCTGCTGCTCGCTCCCGACTAAAATCTGGCTGTCAGATCATTGGAGATGTTCAGGCACTCACTGCTATTTTAGATCATCCTCGTCTTGCTCATCTCGGATGTCGTGTCGATACCTTAATCGATAATCCGCACATTATCAGTGCTGCCGAAGCCGAACAAGAATTTTGGCATGGCAAACCTTGGCAAGAAAAATTACTCCAGCTAGAACCTGGCTGTATTGCAGTCGTCGGCTATGCTCCATCCATATTAGTTGGTATCTGTCAAGCCATAAACAATAGACAATTAAAACCTGCTTTAGTTATTGGGATGCCCGTTGGCTTTAGTCATGCCCCTGCTGCTAAACGCTTGCTAATGGATTCTGGCGTACCTTTTATTACTATTTCAGGAACTTTTGGGGGCGGATTATTAGCAGGAACGGCATTAAATGTGATCGCTCAATCTACAATTGAAAAGCCAGATTGCCACTGTTACTTAGGCGTTGCTGAATGAAAAGTTGATCTTAGTCTCAAGTTTCTTCTTTTATACTCAGTTGTTAATCAAGACGCTCACACTCATCTACACTTTCATAGAACCTTAAGAGATTTCACCTCAATTTCACCTTCCCTATGACAGACTATTAGAAATTTTAGATTACCCCTGCTTTTTGTGAGGAATGATGATGAAATCTCTGTCATTGATTAGTCTTCTAAGTCTTAGTTTAACCCTTGGTGTGGCTACCGTTGTTCTTTCCCATGTGGGCCATGGGGACGAGTTTCAAGCGACGGGTGGGATAGAAAGAGTGAAAGTTAACCCAGACAATGATCAAGTGTTGGGTATTGTGGTTACTCCCATTGAACAAAGCGCAACCAATGGGGTAATGATTCCTGTAACAGCCTTAGTCGAAGCGGACGGAAAACAACTGGTTTTTGTTAAATATGAGAATTTTTATGAACCTGTAGAAGTTACCACAGGGGAAACCCAAGGGGACTTAATTACAATTACTGATGGGTTATCTGTTGGGGAACAATTGGTGACTCAAGGTAGTTTATCTTTATATGCTGAGTCTCGCAAAACCAAAACGGCTGAAACTGAGGCAAACTCAGACCCTAGTACAACATCGCAACCGGATCAAACCCACGCTGAAGCTGATGCTCAAGGTATTCCCCATAGTCATGATAGTGCAGGGAATATGGTTAACGAGTCTGAGCAAGCAACAGAAGAAAAATCAGGGGGTTTTCCTCTGATGACAGTGGCTGCTATTGGTGGCGGAGTTGTCGTCGTAGTCGGTGGTGCTTTGGCTGTTATGGGTAATGGTGGCAAAAAGGAAAATTCCTGATCTAATACAAGATAAACAGTGTGTGGGCTTAATAATATTAAGCCCCTACATATAGCATTCGTTTACATGATGACTGATTTTTTGTAAGCTCACTGATTAATTTAACAATGCTGAATTCCCTTCTTAATCAGATTATAAAAAGCTCAATTACCCAACGATGGTTAATTGTTATTGGAGCAATTTTAATGACTTTATGGGGCATTTTTAATATTACCCAAATGCCCTTAGATGTGTTTCCCGAATTTGCTCCCCCACAAGTAGATATTCAAACGGAAGCCCCAGGACTGGCCCCAGAAGAAATAGAAGCACAGATTACTGTCCCCATTGAAAGCACAGTTAACGGCTTACCAGGGGTGACAATAGTGAGATCCTCCTCGAAAGTCGGGTTATCGATGGTACAAGTGGTTTTTGACCAAAATGCGGACATTTACAAAGCCAGACAAGCAGTGACAGAACGACTGCAACAAATTAGTGGTCAATTTCCCGAAAATACCCATCCTCCCGAAATTTCCCCCTTAGTCTCTCCATTAGGAACGATTTTACAATACGCCTTCACTGTCAACGACCAAGGACAAACCTCCATGATGGCTTTGCGTCGTTTGGTAGAAGGAACCCTCAGTAATCAAATTCTCTCGGTTCCAGGGGTTTCTCAAGTCACGGTTTATGGAGGGGATGAACGACTTGAACAGGTTTTAGTTGATCCCCAAAAATTGCGCTCCCTTAATGTTTCCCTCACAGAAGTCACCGAAGCAGCAAAAGGGGCAAATTCCAACGCACCAGGAGGTTTTCTCATTGGAGGGGGTCAAGAATTATTAATTCGTGGTATCGGCCAAGTCAAAACCATTGAAGACTTACAAACATCAGTGGTTAAAGTGGAAAACAGTCAACCCATCTTGCTCAAAGACGTGGCAACAGTGAAAACAGGATCAGCCTTAAAACGGGGAGATGGTAGTTTTAACGGGCAACCTGCGGTGGTAATGATGATCAATAAACAGCCTGATGTAGATACCCCAACAGTCACGAAAGCAGTAGAAACCGTTATCGCTAGTTTAAAGCCTACTTTTCCGTCCGATGTAAACATTGCCAGAACCTTTCGTCAAGCTAATTTTATTGATTCTGCCATTAGCAATGTCAGTGGTTCTCTCCTTCAAGGGATCATTATTGTTTCGGTGATCCTGTTGCTATTTTTGATGAACTGGCGCACCGCAATGATAACCCTCAGTGCCATTCCCCTCTCTTTAATCATCGGTTTATTGTTCATGAAAGCCTTTGGTTTGGGTATCAATACTATGACTTTAGGGGGGTTAGTGGTAGCCATTGGTTCGGTGGTGGATGATTCTATCGTTGATATGGAAAACTGTTATCGGGGACTCCGCACAAACCAAGCACAGGACAACCCAAAACATCCGTTTCAAGTGGTTTATGATACTTCCATTGAGGTGAGACTGGCGGTCATTTTTTCCACGGTTATTATTGTTGTGGTATTTGCCCCCATTTTTAGTTTGAAGGGGGTAGAAGGGCGTATTTTTGCCCCGATGGGATTAGCTTATTTATTGTCTATTGCTGCCTCTACCTTAGTAGCAATGACCCTTTCTCCTGCTTTGTGTGCCATTTTATTAGCCAATCAAACCTTACCCCAAGAAGGGACTTTCATCTCTCGCTTAGTGATGAGGCTTTATCGTCCTTTACTTAATTTATCGTTAAAATTGCCAAAAATTATTCTCTGTTGCGCTTTGGCCGCTTTAATTGCTACTTTTACCATTGTTCCTAGTTTGGGACGAGTCTTTTTACCAGAATTTCAAGAAAAATCAATGGTCAATTCAATGGTGTTATTTCCTGGGGTATCTTTGGACATGACCAACCGTGCAGGAATGGCACTCTATAACTCTCTCAAAGATAATCCTTTGTATCAGTGGGTACAAGTAAGGGCCGGCCGTGCGCCTGGGGATGCAGATGGGGCTGGAGTCAGTATGGCTCATGTGGATATAGAATTGAGTGATTTGGCTCTAAAAGACCGTGAAGCCAGTGTCAAAGAACTACGGGAAGCGTTCTTAAAGTTGCCTGGGGTGGCTCCCAATATTGGGGGGTTTATTTCCCATCGCATGGATGAAGTGTTATCAGGAGTTAGAAGTGCGATTGCTATTAAAATTTTTGGCCCTGACTTAATTGAACTGCGTCAGGTGGGGGAACAGGTACGAGATGCCATTGAACCCATTAAAGGGATTGTTGATTTACAGCTTGAACCTCAATTACCCATCCGTCAAGTGCAAATACATTATGATCGCATGGCAGCGGCCAATTATGGCTTAACCATGCAAAGTATTTCTGAGGTAGTGGAAACGGCATTAAATGGTCAAGTTGTTGCTCAAATCCCTGATAATCAGCAATTAATTAATATTACCGTTGGTTTAGACCCTTCAGCACGGAATAATTTAGATGCTATTGCTTCTATTCCTATTTCTACCCCCACAGGAGAGATGATTCCCTTAAGTTCTGTGGCTAAAGTAGCGTATGGTATGGGGGCAAATGTGGTCAATCGTGAAGATGTTTCCCGATTAATTGTAGTGTCTGCGAATGTGGCTGAAAGGGACTTAGGCAGTGTGGTAGCAGATATTCAAAAAACGATTCGTCAACAACTACAGTTACCGAAGGGTTATTTTATTCAATATGGCGGTCAGTTTGAAGCAGAACAAAATGCAACAAATAATCTCTTGGTATACAGTATTTTAGCAGCCATTATTATTACTATTTTGATGTTTTTCTCGGTCAAATCTTTCCCTGCCACCATCGCCATTATGATTAATTTACCTTTAGCTTTAGTGGGAGGTTTTGTTTCCATTATTTTTAGTGGTGGAGTGATGTCTATTGCTTCTTTAATTGGTTTTATTACGTTGTTTGGGGTGGCTGTCCGCAATGGTTTATTATTGGTGGACAATTATAACCAGAAATTTGCTCAAGGAATGACCCTTCAAGATGTCATTGTTAAGGGTTCTCTTGACCGAGTTAATGCCATTTTAATGACCGCTTTAACCTCTGCTTTAGGAATGTTACCGTTAGCCGTTGCTTCGGGTGCAGGTAATGAAATTCTGCAACCTTTAGCCATTGTAGTGTTGGGCGGTTTATTTACTTCTACGGCTTTAACTTTACTCGTAATTCCTGCCCTTTATGCTCAGTTTGGCAAGTGGTTGATACCTAAATATTACCACCTGTAAATTTTCCGTTGATGGATAGAGAACTTATATACTACTGAGGATGGGGTCTCGCTGTGCGAGTGCGGCTACACCGCTTAAAACTGAGGAGCGAGCTGGCTCTGCGAGATCCGCGAAGCCGATCGCAAAACAGAACCAGTCGAGGCAACTACCTCAAATTCTTGTGAGCAGCGATCACTTCATATAACCTGTATTATTCATGAAGAAAAAACAAAACCTAAAAAATAAGGAATTGGCAT
>NZ_JARVCN010000245.1:0-4870 GCF_038442745.1 Crocosphaera sp. Alani8 | reverse complement strand
ATATGAGGAAGCCCACCCTGTACCGCCTAAGCGGTCAGGGTTGGGAGGATGTCACGACGGCTTATAAATCTTTGTCTCCAAAACAACTCTTAACATCGAACTCAGGTTAGTTGTGTTTTTGCTGTTTGGATAGTAAACCAAATCCACCCACCAATAACAACCCCAAAAAAGTTGTAGGTTCAGGAGTAGTAGCAGGATTTGTCAGGGTTCCACCTATGGCAAACTCATCAAATCGGGTTCCAAACATAAATCCTTGATTGGAAGTAGCTCTTACCCTAATAGCTGTAATATCTACTTCAGTGAAAGTAAAAACATTGGCAAGAGAATTATTAAAATTGCTGTTTGTGAACGTACCGATTTCGATTTCGTAACTAAAATCTCCTGCAAGGGAACCAAATAACGTAAAGCTAACCAGTGAGGCAATCCCACCCTGGTTCCAAAGGGCAATGCGATCAGTCTTTATGGTCTGAGAAAATGTAAAATCAAAATCAGCTGGTGGACCTGCATCAACGCCTCCGACACCGCTTGAACCATTAAAGCCGGTGGTAGTAGCAACAAACACATCAAAATCTGTTACACCACTCACATAATTGGCTGAAAGTCCCGACTGATTGATTAAATTGTTCAGATTAGAGACTGACATTCCACTTGATGGTGAACTTGAAGAAATACCATTAGGCTAAAAAATGGTAGCTCCATTAACTTCTGTTGCCACTGATACAACAGTAATCAAACTAACAGCAAACAGGGATTTTAGTCCGTTTTTCACGTTGTTTTATCTCACATAAAACTTATAAGAAGCGTATCCTAACATAAAAAAACTCTAAAAAATAGCGATTAAGTGAGCAATAAGGAATTACAAACAAAGAATAAGTCATTCGGTATACCAAAACAAACCTCATGAAAATTGCTCACAATATCACTGAATTAATTGGCCACACCCCCCTGGTTCAATTAAACCGTATTCCTCAAGCAGAAGGTTGTGGAGCGCAAATTGTAGTTAAATTAGAAGGGATGAACCCTGCCTCCTCTGTAAAAGACAGAATTGGCGTAAATATGATCAATGCAGCCGAAAAAGAAGGATTGATCATCCCTGGCAAAACTCTCTTAGTAGAACCCACATCTGGCAATACAGGTATTGCTCTGGCAATGGCAGCTGCAGCCAAGGGATACAAGCTAATTTTAACCATGCCCGAAACCATGAGCAACGAGCGTCGGGCTATGTTAAAAGCTTACGGGGCGCAACTAGAATTAACTCCCGGTAGCGAAGGTATGAGTGGTTGTATTCGTCGCGCTCAAGAATTAGTTGGCACTTTACCCAATGCCTATATGTTGCAACAATTCAACAATCCTGCTAACCCCGAGATTCACCGCTTAACCACCGCTCAAGAAATTTGGGAAGATACCGATGGAAGGGTAGATATTTTAATTGCTGGTGTGGGAACCGGAGGAACCATTACAGGTGTAGCAGAAGCCCTTAAGCAACGGAAAGCCGCTTTTCAGGCGATCGCTGTTGAACCCACCAGTAGCCCAGTTTTATCTGGAGGAAAGCCAGGAGGACACAAAATACAAGGAATAGGGGCTGGTTTTGTACCAGGGGTGTTAAAAGTTGAATTAATCGATGAAGTTGTCACTGTCACCGATGATGAAGCCATGAGTTATGGTCGACGTTTAGCTAAAGAAGAAGGTATCTTGTCCGGTATTTCTACGGGGGCAGCTTTATGTGCGGCCATTAAAGTTGGTCAAAGACCCGAAAATATCGGTAAACTAATCGTAATGGTTCAACCTAGTTTTGGAGAACGCTACCTAAGTACCCCTCTCTTCCAAGATGTAGAACCGCCTCAATTGGCTCTGGTTCACTAGGTAAAGGGTTGGTTGCTGTCCTCTCATTCCTCAGACTGTCATGACATCTACTAATCACTATCACATCCTCGAAGTTAGTCAAACTGCGAGTCAAACAGAAATAAAACAAGCTTACCGGCGTTTGGCTAAGCGGTTTCACCCCGACAGTCAACTGGAAACAGCTAATCATGAACACATTATCCGTATTAATGCGGCTTATGAGGTGTTGGGAGATCCTCAAAGACGACGAACATACGATCAGCAGTTGATTCCTAACTATCCCTCTCCCAGACGGCAACAGAGGACAGCCCAAGCCCACTCTTACTATCATAATCGTCGCGCTGCTGAACAAGTTTCTGTGGGTTTGATTGATCAATGGTTAAAAACGGTTTATCGTCCTATTAATCAGTTAATTTCAGGGATTCTAGACCGTTTAAACGACCAAATTGATAATCTAGCAGCCGATCCTTTTGACGACGAGTTAATGGCGGTTTTTCAAGATTATGTTCGTTGTTCTCGTCATGATTTACAACAGGCGAAACGGATATTTTCTCGGCAACCAAATCCCCCTAAACTAGCTAAAATAGCAGCTATTATTTACTATTGCTTGAATCATATTGCCGATGGTATTGAAGAGTTAGAATGGTTTTCTTGTAACTACGATGATTCCCATTTACACACGGGTCAAGAATTATTTAGAATTTCCCATCGATTATTAAAAGAAGTGCATTATAATGTCGCATCAATGTCTAATGTTTAAGGTTATTTTTGTATCATAGTAAATATAGCCACCGGCTTAGAACTAAGGCTCATAAACAACATTTTTTGTTGCAAAAAATAAGCAGATTGATAAACATTCACTTTGCCAACATCAAGTAATTTAGTTTAATTTAAGTATCACAACTCCTAAAATAAACCTCATGACCAACTCATCCAATCTATCGCAAAAAATTGCTCAATTTTATGACACCTCTAGTCATCTGTGGGAAAAAATTTGGGGTGAACATATGCACCACGGTTACTACGGAAGAGGTGGAAACTATAAACTTGATCGTCGTCAAGCGCAAATTGACTTAATTGAAGAACTACTAATCTGGGCTAATGTTAAAGACGTTTCTAACTTAATTGACGTGGGTTGTGGGATCGGAGGAAGTACCCTTTATTTAGCAGAAAAATTCAACAGCAAAGCAACAGGAATTACCTTATCCTCAGTACAGGCGAATAGAGCAACTCAAAGGGCTATTGAGGTTAAATTAGAAGAAACAGCACAGTTTCAAGTGGCTGATGCCTTAAATATGCCCTTCCCAGACAATAATTTTGACCTAGTGTGGTCTCTTGAAAGCGGAGAACATATGCCCGATAAAGGACAATTTTTTCAAGAATGTTATCGAGTTTTAAAACCGGGTGGAACCTTTATTTGTGCTACTTGGTGTCATCGTCCTACTAATTCTTGGGCAGGGCAATTAACAGAGAATGAAAAACAACATCTAGAGGAAATTTATCGGGTTTATTGTTTACCTTATGTGATTTCTTTACCCGAATACGAAACCATTGCTCAAGACTGCGGTTTTAGTAAAATTAAAGTAGATGATTGGTCAATGGAAGTAGCACCTTTTTGGGATATTGTCATAGATTCAGCCTTTAATTTAGAAGCAATAAGCGGTTTATTAAATAGTGGTTGGCAAACGGTACAAGGGGCTTTATCATTAGGATTGATGAGTGGTGGTTATCAACGGGGACTGATTCGTTTTGGATTGATTTGTGGACAAAAATAATCAAGTTTTGGTCTGTTATGGTTGATATTCATGGTTACTAGGTTATGGGTTGTACTAATAGGTTCTACTTTCGTGGGGGGAAGTTCAGCTAAAAGTCCTATTTACAAATTTTGATATCGTTGTCTACATGACTAAAAAAAGGATCATAACTCACGTAGTTTTTCAAAATCAGTTCTTGACGAGGATTAAAGGGTTCCCATTTTATACGAGGATTATTGAGTACAATTGCTCTTACACAACGATAAGACCAAACAATCCCAAGATTAGAATTGTTCCATAGCCAGCGATCAGGGCTATGCTTTATAATTGTTTCTTCAATAGGAATATACCCCTTTTTTGTAGTAACCATCCCTATAAATTGCTGACGAAAGTTGTTCCAATCACTAGCAAAGCGCAAGTTCCCTATGACCATTATCAACACAAATAAAACGAAAATCCTCGTACTAATCTTATTTGACTTGATATTACAATAGCACGCAACAACTGTGCAGATAAGCAGGAAAGGTAGTAATGTTAAAGATAATGTTCTACTGCTAAATGAGTTAATTGCTGTAAGACCCCGCTCACTAAACAATATAATATAAGCATAGAGCGTCATTGGAAACAACGAGACTAAAATAAAAGAATTTTTTCTACAGATTAATCCAATAGTCGATAAAAAAACAAAGCTTGCACTTACCAAAGCCCCTTTATAGACTCTAAGATTCAAAATACTTGAACTAAAGCCTGATTTATTGGATGCAGATCTGGGGTCAATAATAAAATACAAACCAATTGATAAAGCTGCCAAACTTACAAACAAGGATATACTGTATATAATTACTTGCTTCTTACTTTGACGAGCTTTATATAATTTTACCACTGAAATGGCTGAAAAGATTACTGTTGGGATTATTGAGGTTTCATAAGTACGAGAAAAGAGGAGCAATAATATCCAAAGAAGCCATCCATCTAACCAATTTAACGGTTCTTTTCTAAGTAGCAGTAAGAGAATTGGCCATGACAGGAGAACCATAACATGATGTTCACCAACCAAAATATAGTCAGCTGATAAATTTACTCCTATAATGCTGACTAGCGGGAATACTAAAAGAAAGCTATTTTCTCTATGAACTGCATAAATACAAATTAAGTATGAAACAATGTAAGGGAAATAAAGACCAATGGCATAAAACTTTGTCAGTAATGGAATATTATTTAATCGAAGCTTCTCAAAAAGTCTGGGGGGACTCGCCGAAAGTTAGGGGACAAAG
>NZ_JARVCN010000244.1:0-4888 GCF_038442745.1 Crocosphaera sp. Alani8 | reverse complement strand
CTTTGTCCCCTAACTTTCGGCGAGTCCCCCCAGACTTTTTGAGAAGCTTCTATTTGATGCAATGGGAAAATCCTTGGGGCGGAAATAATAAGGATTTATTTACTTTATATCGAGGAGCAACTGCTGATAATGAATGTCCTTTAGTTGTTGATACTTCTACTCGGAGTTGTGGTGATTCTCGTTTAGGTTGTTGGGTTTGTACAATGGTAAATCAAGACAAATCTATGGAAGCAATGATCCAAAATGATGAGGAAAAAGAATGGCTTGAACCCTTATTAGATATTCGTAATGAATTAGATATACAAAATGATCGTAGTAAAAGAGACTTTAGACGAATTTATGGTAAAGTGGAATTATTTGGATCTGATAAAATTGAACCGGTTCCCGGTCCCTATACAAAATATTGGCGTGAACATTGGTTAAGACGGGTATTAGAAGCACAAGTTAAAGTAAGAAAAAATGCACCAGAAGATATGAAAGATATTACTTTAATTACTCAAGAAGAACTTAGCGAAATTAGACGAATATGGTTAGAAGAAAAACACGAATTTGATGATAGTTTACCTCGCATTTATGAGGAGGTGACGGGGGAACCTTTTATTGATAGTCGTCCAGGAGTTGGTCATAGTCTATTAGGTAGCGATGAATGGGATATTTTATCGGATATTTGTGAAGATGACACAATGCACTTAGAATTAATGGCGAAACTATTAGATACCGAACGACAATTTTATACTAAGTCCCGTCGCGTTGGTATCTACAGTGACTTGGAAAAATGTTTTGAAACCAGTTCTAGATCGCAAGACGATGCAATTAATAATGCACACAAAAAACGCAACCTAAAAAATGCGATCGCTAATGAAGACATTGACCAAGTTAAGGAACAACTCAAAAATAGTTTAAACCCTGAAGAAAAACCACCACAGAAACAACTCTCCTGGGGAAAAATTAAATTTCCTCAACCCACTGATAACCTAGACAGTGAGGAGGATGTATGATTATTTTTACTCTAAATTAGATTAGATGAAAATTTTTAGTGATTATTAACTAATTTTTTCTTTTATTACTTTTGTGAGGTACAATTTAGGGTGCTTACTATTGCTTCTTAGATATCGCTTATTTCTTAAAAATCCCAAACTTTTTTTCTGAGAAGTATGGTAACTACTATGTGCTATATTTAATAGTACCATAAAAATAATAGATAATTTTATTTGTTTAACTATGTTGTTTACTGAGTTGGTATTAGAAAATTTTGGCCCTTATGCTGGTAAAAATATTATTAATCTTCGTACAGAAAAAGATAATGAAACTCGTCCAATTATCCTCATTGGGGGAATGAATGGAGGAGGAAAAACTACACTTATGGATGCTATTCGTCTCGCATTATACGGACAACGCGCTCAATGTTCAACTCGTAATAATCTTAGTTATAGTGACTTTTTGATTCAGGGAATAAACAACAAAACCCCATTAGGAGGAGAAACACGCATAGAATTAGTTTTTGAACATTTTATTGATGATCAGTGGAAAGAAATACGCATAGTTAGACGCTGGAATCAACAACTAAAAGATGGCAAAGATAGTTTAGGTATTTTAGAAACAGGTGGTCCCGATAACTATGACTGGCCGAATAAAGCATTAGCTGAAACTTGGGATGAATTTATCGAAACTGTGTTACCTTTGGGTATTTCTAACTTATTTTTATTCGACGGTGAACAAGTTAAAGAATTAGCTGAACAAGACATCCCTCCCACGACTGTTATTAAAGCAATTCAATCTTTATTGGGATTAGAATTAGTGGAAAGATTAGGGGTTGATTTAGAGGTTTTAGTTAACCGAAAAAAGAAAAAATTAGCTACTCAATCTCAACTAAAAACTATCGAAGAAATTGAAGATAAATTAAACCACTATAAACAAGAACTAGAAAATGCTAAAGAAGATCAATCATCAAAACAAGCTAAACTAGATAGTGCCAATAATAAAGTTAAACGAGCATCAGAACGCTTTAGAATAGAAGGGGGTAAAATATCAGCAGAAAGTAGCACCCTCAGACATACTATTGATGAATTAAAAGAGAAGTTACAGCAGCAACGAAATGAGATGGTAACATTAGCAGCAACCAGTTTACCCTTAGCTTTAATTACTTCTTTAGTCAAAGATGCAAAGGAACAAGGAGAAAAGGAAGTTAAACAACAACAAGCTATCACAGCTAAAAGTGTTTTACAAAAACGAGATCAAAAGTTACTAAATTATCTAGAAACTCTCGAATTAACTGAAGAAAAATTGCTTAAAATTCAAACATTTTTATTAGAGCAATACGAAACAATCAACCAAAACTCTCAAAGTAATCTTGAGCATAGTTTAGGAATAACAGAAGATGAATTAAACCAGCTTAATGCTTTGGTAGATCATAAGCTTCCCTTACAATTGAACACAGCTACAAAATATCTAGAAAGCTTACAAAAATTAGAATTTGACTTAGATAATAATGAAAGAAAGTTACAAGTTGCTGCCTCTCCAGAAGACTATCAAAAACTCAGCGACGAACTTACTAATGCACAAAAAGAAGTAGCTAAATGTCAAATAGAATATAACGCAGCCGAAAAACGTATTAGAGAAGCAGACAAAGCAGTGCAAATGACTATTAAAGATTTGAAAAATTATACCGATCAAGCATTAGAAAAACAAAATAATGAGCATATTATTCAATCTGCTGCTAAAGTACAAAATACCCTACAATTATTTAAAGAAAGATTAACCCTCAAAAAACTCAATAAATTAGAAGGAGAAGTAACCGAATGTTTCCGTTATTTACTCCACAAATCTGATCTCATTCATCGAGTAGCTATTGATACCAATAACTTTAGTTTATCCCTTTATGATCCTCAAGGAGAAACTGTCCCCAAACATCGCTTATCTGCAGGGGAAAAACAACTCTTATCTATCGCATTTTTATGGGGTTTAGCAAGGGTATCAGGACGTAATTTACCTATTGCTATCGATACTCCTTTAGGAAGACTAGATTCTTCTCACCGCAATAACTTAGTTGAACGTTATTTTCCCACTGCTTCCCACCAAGTTATTTTACTTTCTACTGATACCGAAATACGAGAACAAGAGTTACAACAACTAGAACAACAAGATGCGATCGCTCATCAATATCTGCTAGAATATAACCCAGATGAGCGTCAAACCACTGTTCACTGCGATCGCTATTTTTGGTAACTTTTAAATAACATAAAAAGTCATAACTAAAATGGAATCACCAATTAAACAAGTTCGTTTATCTCAAACCGCAAAAGATCAGCTAGTTAAACTAAAAAGATACACAAAAATAGAACAGTGGAACGTCTTATGTCGGTGGGGTTTTTGCCGTTCTTTAGCTGAACCAAGCATTCCATCTCCCGTCCCCATTATCCTCGATAGTAATGTAGAAATGACCTGGAGAGTATTCGGGGGAGACATAGCGGATACCCTATTAATCGCTTTAAAACAAAGGTGTTATCGCGATGGTTTAGGAACAGATAAAGAGACCTTAATTAATCAATTTAAACTGCACTTACATCGAGGAATTGGTTATTTAGCAGGGGATATTAATATAAAAAAAATCGAAAATTTAATCCAATTAACCTCTATTGATGAATAATATAAAAATTTTTCTCTTACTAATTATCCTAAAACCTGCTATGATAATAGTTTTGGAGTATATTGTGTTTTAGGAGAAAATTGCTTATATGTCTCGTTATAGAGGACCGCGCCTAAGAGTAGTAAGAAGACTGGGAGAACTACCCGGACTCAGTAGAAAAACCCCCCGTCGCGCTTATCCCCCAGGTCAACACGGTCAAGGCCGTCGCAAACGTTCAGAATATGCTATTCGACTGGAAGAAAAGCAAAAATTATTGTATAACTATGGTGTTACCGAAAAGCAGCTAGTTCGTTACATGAAAAAAGCCCGTCGTGCTACCGGTTCCACGGGACAGAAATTGTTAGAACTGCTAGAAATGCGCTTGGATAACACAGTGTTCCGCATAGGTATGGCAGGAACCATCCCAGGTGCGCGTCAACTGGTTAATCATGGTCATGTTATGGTGAATGGACGTATTGTTGATATTGCCAGCTATCAGTGTCGTCCTGGAGATGTTATTTCTGTGAGAAATAAGGACAACTCGCGCCGTTTAGTGGAAGCTAATATGCAGTATCCTGGTTTAGCTAACCTTCCCGATCATCTAGAATTTGATCAAAATACCCTGACAGGTAAAGTTAATGATATTATCAAACGGGAATGGATAGCATTACAAATTAATGAACTGCTAGTGGTTGAATATTATTCTCGGAAAGTTTAATCGCTATGGGACAACTTCCATAGTTGTCCTCTTTTTTCCAATAATTTATAGATCAAATATTAATCTTTTTTTAACCATTTATAAGCAATCAAACTAATTATATAGCCCATTATAAGGCTAATAATAATACTGATACTTGTTCCTAGCCAGATACTTTTTAAAGATGGGTTTTGCTGCGTTGGTTCAAGATGTTGGGAAATAGTTTTTGTGAGGGGTCCTGTTAATAATTGTCCCACTGCGATCGCAGTTCCTATTCCCGCGAAAATTTGACCCAGTTGTGCTTCTTTTTCACTTTTACTATCTTGTCTTTTCGCTTCATCAATACTCACTTGAGTTTGCACACTAATCATCAGTTTATCATATAAATTAAGTGCCGGACTGAGAAAGCTAATGTCTGTTTTCATCTGTTCTAGATAAAATTGGCTTTCATTTTCAAAAGCTGTAAAAAAATTGGGTGGTGTTTCACCTGTTGTAGTTTCAATATCTTGTAAGCGTATCTTCTCAAAAAGCCAGGGGTCACTCGCTGCGAAAACTTAGGCCAAACA
>NZ_JARVCN010000243.1:0-32388 GCF_038442745.1 Crocosphaera sp. Alani8 | reverse complement strand
TCTTTGTCCCCTAACTTTCGGCGAGTCCCCCCAGACTTTTTGAGAAGCTTCATAAACTAGACGAAGTTATCAAACTGTGTGATTTTATAACAATTTTGAGAAAGGGTAAAGTAATCAATACTTTTGAAAACAAAAATATTAATACTCAAAAGTTAGCTAACATGATGATCGGAGAACATCAAGAAACTAATTTAACCAAACAACCTTTATCTTTTCAGGAAACAGTATTAAAGGTTGATAATTTAGTTGCTAAAACTATTAATAATATTTCTTTTCAAATCAAAGCAGGAGAAATCCTGGGAATTGTAGGTGTTGACGGTAACGGACAACAGGAATTAGTATCAGTAATAATGGGCTTAATTAAGCCCCATAAGGGTAAAATTGAGTATAAAAATATTGATATTACCAACTGGACAGTAGAAAAAATAATTAAACAATTATCTATTGCACACATTCCCGAAGATAGAAAAACAATGGGGTTAGTTTCTTCCTTAAATGTTGGTCAAAATTTGATTCTTAAAAAATATTACTGTTATCCTTTTAGCAAATGGAAGATTTTACAGAAAAAAGCCATTAAAATTGTAGAAAATGAAGCCATTCATAACTTCCATATCGGAGGAGTTGAAGCCAATATAAACGTAGGAAAACTATCAGGAGGAAACCAACAAAAAATAATTTTAGCCCGTGAACTATCCAACAATCCACAGTTAATCATCGCCATGCAACCCACCAGAGGATTAGATATCAACGCTACGGAATATATACAACAACAACTGCTAAAAGCAAGAGAAAATGGATCAGCAATATTATATGTTTCCACAGAATTAGAAGAAGTGAGAAAAATGAGCGATCGCCTAGCTATTATTTACAGAGGACAGTTTATGGATACAATCAATCCTAATACAGATTTAGAAAAAATTGGCTTATTAATGATGGGAATTAAACCTACATCTTGCACCTTCGATAAAACTGGCTAGTTTGTAAGTGTTCAGCTATCAACCATCAGCTGAAACATATCAATCCCTATTATCTACTGTGACAGCAATTTTCATTTGCATAGATTACAGAGTAAAAGAAAAATACTCCCCACACTTCCTACCCCTCCCTGTTACTGAGCGAAGTCGAAGTACACTCCCCACCCTCACTCAACCGAGATTTTGATACACCTAATTGAAAACTGCTGTGAGTAGGATTAAACGACTGCTTACTGCTTACTAATTTAAGTTTTTCTATACTGGTGCAAGATATCAGTTAAACCCAAATAAAAAATGGGGATCAACTACTATTGATCCCCATAAATTAGTTATAATAAAAATTACATCGTTCCCCCTAAAAATTCCTCTATTTCTTTGTCTTTTAAATAACAACTGTGGGATTCATCATTATTAGGATTAGCTGTTAGCTTAGGCAAACCACTAACCACTAACTCCCGTTGTTTTGACTTCTCTTCTTGTAATGCTTGAACCTGTTGTTCTAAAGCGTCAATTCTATCCAATAATAATCGAATAACCTTTGCTTCGGAATCGGGTAAGTTTCCGTGTTCTAGAGGATCTACTTTAACCCCAGACTGATAAACGATCCGCCCAGGAATCCCTACAACAGTACAATCAGAAGGAACATTCCGTAGTACTACAGAACCTGCACCAATTCTCACATTATTACCTATATTTAGGTTTCCGAGAACTTTAGCCCCTGCCCCTATGACAACGTTTTTACCAAGGGTAGGATGACGTTTACCGCTTTCTTTTCCCGTTCCCCCAAGGGTGACACCTTGATAAATTAAACTGTAATCTCCCACTTCGGCAGTTTCTCCAATGACTACCCCCATACCGTGGTCAATAAATACACCAGTACCTATAGTTGCTCCTGGATGGATTTCAACACCAGTGAGAAACCTCGCTATATGGGAGATCAAACGAGGTAGAAAAGGTATTCCTCGGCTATGGATTCGGTGAGCAATACGATGGAGTATGATTGCCTGCAACCCAGGATAACAGAAGAGAACCTCTAGCCAATTGCGTGCTGCAGGATCACGGTCAAAAATAATGCGAAAATCGGTGAGGATGGATGATAGCACCAAAGTGAATTCCCTGACTGAAAAATGCGTCTTACATATATCTTATCATCGGAAGAGATGGAAGGCTCATCCAGTTGGTTGATTCTTCTGTCTAATAACGGGTAAATAGTTTTCCAGAGATGTTGATCTCATTCCAAAATTAACAGTTGTTTGAACCATTGGCTTTTTGGTGAACTGACGCAACTCACTTCTCTCAGTCAACTTGCATCAGCTTACCAAGGTTAGGGAACAGATTATCCTAAATTCTCCTCTATACTACTGTTTCTGGCTATTTTTGTCACCCATATTTGTTAAATAACCATAACAATTTATCTTAATAATTAACTTTTCACTTTGTTTTAAAAGCTGCCAAGAGATCCTCAAGCAGGGGGAGTTGCTTATCAATTGGCTCACGAAAACAATCAACTCCAGCTATGATTTGAGGTTGATCATCTTTGATTTGGGCTGTTAAATTTCCTGTCCATAATAGGCAGTAAATGCTCAAGACTATAATTACATAACGTAGACTTATTTTCATAAATTTCTACTCTACAAGTAGTAATATATATCAAGCCAGTATCAATAATTAAGGTAAGTAATTAAAAATTTTATTTATACTATTTAATCAATTTCTTCTACACACAAAGCATCGGCCTCTGGTTGGTTTAATCGAATTAAATTTTCTTTTATTTCTACGAGAATCGGCCAATTTTTTGAGGCCTGGCGAACTAAAATAAACTGTGTCCCTGGAGATAATCCCATAGACAATAATTTACCTTGATAACCTTTAAAAATTTTGTCATATCCCACGATATAACCTATAGTACCAATAGGTAGTTCTCTCAAATAAGTTTTGGCAATTTGTTGCATGGTTTTCCCTTAAAATGTGTGCAGTTTTGGAACAAGGGATAATTTATTAATTATCCCTGTGTGGACTTGGTTTAAAAATCAAAAATTAACTCAAGAAGAATTCATCTTTTTCTCTCCTCCTAACCTCTAAAACGTAAATGTGGTACGAATCGTACCGATAACTAAAGCCTCGTTTCTGTCATCAAAGTCAGGTTCTGTGATGACGACAATACCAGGAGTAATGGCAATATTATCGTTAAGGGGATATTGATAAATAGCCTCGATATGAAAAGAACTATCCCTGTCTGTTCTCCTAAAATCTTCCGGTAAATTAATATCAGCCTTGGATACCCAGGGTTCCATTCCCACAATAATACCCGCCGTATCTCCTTCTTTAAAAGCATCAGGAAATGCCAAGGTAACAGCCCAATTACAAATATCTAATTTACCCCTTTGAACCACATCAAAGTCTGGTCCAATATCGATGGCACCGAGGGTTCTGGTACTGGTAAAACCGCCCCAACCTCCGAATACAAATCGATCCCAAATACGCCAACTTAACTCCACACCGTAGGAGTTATTAACCGTATTCACAGAGGCTTCAAAATCCTCGAATTCTTCTTCAATAAAGGATTGAAAATTAGAGCGACGGGTACCGGTTCCCGAGTCCAAATTATTGTAGCCATGAACGTAAGTAAAGGCTAATTTAAAATTGTCAGTGGGTTCGTAGGCAAACTGTCCGATTAATCCGTAAGGACCATTGAACAAACCTGCCCCTAAATCCGGGTCGTTAGCGTCTGTGGCTAAATAACCCCCACTCCATTCAAAAACCTCGAAAATACGACCTTGGAAGCCAACACCAGGACCTTCAGCCATATAATAGAGAGGATTACGAGTACCAAAGGCAGAAACCGCCCCAGAAGCACCGTCACCATCCAGGAAGTTAACTGTAGGTACAAAGTCATCAAACGCACCTCCCACTGGTTCGATGAACATTCGGATGTTTTCAGCAAGATCGAACTCGTAAATAATCAGTTCTATGGCGAGATCGCTGTCATCAGGCTGAGAAAAACCTAATTCTCCTTCAAAGGTGCCGGTAATATCGGAATATGCTGGTGTAGTACCTGTGGCAAGACGGGTGTACAGTAAGTCATTGCCAGTAAAGGTGGTGTTCAGTTCCAGTCGTCCCCTGTAACCGAAGTTAGTAACTTTGTTAACCTCTTCGGTTCCTCCGTTTCTTTGTCCACTGGTAATACCAGTCAAACCCACCACAAACTCTCCAGTTAATACAGTGGTGGTAGAAAACTGATGATCTTCGAGAAAAGCAACCCTTGATTCCAAGTTATCGACGCGCGCCCCCAAAGCCATTAATTCTTGTTCAAACTCTTGGGCTAATCGTTTCAATTTCTCGATATCTTCCCGTAAAACAGCCACATTTTCCTGAATTAACCTTTCTATGGTGTTCATACAGGCGTTTAAACCAGCGGCAAACTCATAACGGGATAAAGCGCGGTTACCGCGAAAAGTGCGATCGGGATAGCCCACAATGCACCCATACCGTTCCACCAGTCCCCGTAAGGCTTCGTAAGCCCATTCTGTGGGGGAAATATCTTGTAACTCAGAAATGCTAGTTACTTGAGTTAGAGAACTTTGTCTACGACTGGCCGGGTTCAAAAAACCATCTCTGGACTGTCTTAAATGAAAGTTGCGATCGATTTTCGGTAACTGAGGTAGGGTTGATGAGTCTTCCTTTTCTAAAGACACTTCTCTTTGACCCCTAAACTGTCTCAGGGAGGAGTTTTGATCAGGGGCGGCTTGAGTTGTAGTGGTAGAAAACAAAATCATTCCTAAAACTAGGATTAGATTGTTAAACGAAAAAAAACGATTAATCATTAAATTCCTCACACCGATAAAAAGTGATAATGGTTCTCATTATACTTAGTCGTCTTTGAACGGGTAGATCTAGACTAGAAACCCTCTAAGTAATGATTTATATATTTTATCCTTTTGTTCTTTTACCTATCTTTCATACTCCACTACTTCCAACCCCCTCTATTCATGACTTGAACCGCAGTGGCTAAGTTTGGTCCAAAAGTAGCGATGTTGGTGTCGTCTGCTTTAAAAGTGCCAAAACTTTCTAAAACGGGGTCAATTCCTACCCCTTCCACTACTGGATACTCGTTGTTACCCTTAGCAAAAAATTCTTGGGCGGTGTCGCTACTCAAATACTCCAAAAATTTCACTGCATTTTCTGGGTTAGGGGCGTTTTTAACTACTCCTGCGCCACTGATGTTAACGTGGGAACCTCTATCATCTTGGTTCGGGAAAAAGATTTTAACTTTCTCTACCACTTCTTTGATAGCTGGATCATCGTCTTTAGCCATGCGGGCCAGATAATAAGTATTGGCTAGAGTAATATCTGCTACTCCTGCAGCCACATCTTTAATTTGTCCAGTATCGTTACTTTGGGGTTCCCTAGCAAAGTTAGCCACAAAACCTTTCACCCATTCTTCTGTTTTTTCTTCTCCGTGGATCTCGATCAAGGATGCTACTAGGGATTGATTATAAATATTGCTAGAAGGACGAATAATAATCCTCCCTTTCCATTTGGGATCTGCTAAATCTTCGTAAGTGGATAGTTCTTCAGGATTTACATTCTCCTGATTGTACATAATTACTCTCGCCCTTCTAGTAAAGCCGAACCATAAACCCTCTGGGTTCCGTAAAGATGCAGGAATCCTCTCCTCCAATGTGGGTGAACTGGTGGGGGCAAAAATTTCAGCTTCTTGAGCGCGCCAAAGTCTGGCTACATCCACCGTCATAAATACGTCAGCTTGGGTGTTATCCCCTTCGCTTGTAATTCTTTCTATTAGTTCGTCTGCACTGCCTTCTATGAGATTAACTTTAATCCCAGTTTCATCGGTGAACCCATTGTACAATTCGGTATCTGTGTTGTAATGGCGAGAGGAATAGAGGTTGACTTCTCCTGTTACCGGCGTAGGAGCAGGGTTCTGAGTATCATTAGAAGCATTGTCATTATTATTACCGCAACTGGTCACCAGTTGACTGATTCCCACAACCGTAACGGCTGTACCACCACTTAAAAATACTCTTCTTGATAACTTATTCACGATAGCTGAATTATGATTACGATAGATTTTTATTATTGTTCTAACGTATTCTAACACTATTGAAAAATATTATTAATAACTAAATAAAAAATTTTCCTTAAGGGTGGAGTCAAGATTTAGTCAATTTTGCTACAGAAATTATTGAAGATATGGGGGAACACAATGAAGTTGGGGACGAGCATTGTTTTCTTTTGTTCCCCTTTTCTACTTCTAAGAAACTAGAAATTGTCAATTAAAATTCTAATCTGATCTGGTTTCTGACTCCACCGAGTATCGTTCTGTTGGGCCAAGTTGTTGACGAACATCATCAATAGCGTGATTGAGTTGAGCGATTTTATCTTCTAGACGATTACGGGCCATTTCGATAGTTTCTTCAGAACTCAATTTTTCCCGTTTATCCGACTGAAATAATGAGGATTGATCCTCTTCTTCGTTATTATCGATGCGGGATGAAACCACGGCCCCGACAATTCCCCCAACAATTCCCCCCACAATTGTTCCGGTTAAAAATCCGCTTGCAAATCCATTTTGTTGACTCATAATAATTGACCTAAGTATGAAGTGGTGATGGGTAACCTGAGTTCGGAGTTAAGTCTTTATCGACCAGATAATAGGTGTTTGAGACTCCTAAACCGGAGAGATTTTCTCTGAATTTTCTCATATCGAACTCAGATGAGTAATTTTTCTAGGACCAACGCTAATTAAATATTAGGTTCCAAAAGCGCGGTCGCCAGCATCTCCCAAACCAGGAACAATGTAACCCTGTTCATTAATCCCTTGATCAATAATAGCCGTATACACGTTCAAACTGGGATAATGTGTATTTAATTGTTGCAGGGCAGGGGGCGCAGCGACTACAGAAATAATACGGATCAAACTAATATCGGCTTCCCGTTGGGCGATTTCTTTCATGGTAGTCATGATTGATCCCCCAGTGGCTAACATGGGTTCTAAAACTATAATGTGAGTATTTGGGGCGAATTTTTGCGGTAATTTGTTGAGATAACAGCTATTTTCTAGGGTTTTTTCGTCCCTAACTAGACCCAAATGATAAGTAGAAGCCACAGGTAGTAAGGTTTGCGCCCCATCTAACAAAGAAAGTCCCGCCCGTAAAACAGGAATTATAGCCATAGGGACTTGAGGATTGATCAGGGTAGCATTACAAGGGGTTAGAGGGGTGTTAACAGTGGTTTCTAGGGTAGGAAACCAGTAACGGGTTGCCTCGTAGGTTAACCACCGTCCTAACTCGTTCATAGCGGTTTTGAACAACACACTAGGGGTATTGACATCACGGGCAACCCCTAACCAATGTTTAATTAGAGGATGATCGGGAACGTAAACTCGAAGTTGAGGGGGCATGATTTTTCACTGAACGGTGAACACTTGAGGGTTATTTGGAATAACCTTATTCCTGGGATAATTCCTGGAGACGATTTTGGGCTAATTCAAAGGTAGGTTCGATTTCAACGGCTTTTTGATAACTGGCGATCGCTTCCGATGGCTGCCCCATCAGTTCTAAAGCACTGCCTCGGTTGTACCAAACTTGGTAATAGTCGGGCTGTACAGCGAGAATTTGATCCCAACAAACTATAGCTTCTGGCCATTTTTGTAAACTATAAAGGACTTGTCCCTTAGCGTTGAGAGCTTCTACATCTCCGCCGTTGAGGGCTAATACTCGATCAAAACTAGCGATCGCTTCTTCTGCTTGTCCGATGGTTCCTAGCGCGCTACCACGGTTGTGCCAAGCAGGAGCATAACTGGGGTCGAGGGCTAAAGCTTGATCCCAAAGGGCGATCGCTGCTTCTAGATCCCCTAAGTTAGCTTGTTCAACCCCTTGGTTATAGTAGTTTTCCACTGTCTCAGAGGATGCTTCGGGGGGAGGTGGGGGTTGTTGAGCTTCAAAATTGCTAATTAGGGCATCTACCAAGGTTTGAGGATCTGTGGACTCAATGCCTAACTGTTGAGATATTTGGGCTGCTAGTTCTGGGTCCTGTTGTAATCTAAGAGTTAACTCGTCGATGGTTAGGGTTTCTGTTTGAGGGGGTTGGGTAGGAGGAGGGGGAGGATTTTTTCCCAAGCTATCTTCTAGGGTGGGGGATTTGACATCGCTTCTCAATACATCGGTTACTCTTGTATCTGGTCCGGCGTATTCCCAAACAGCACTATCAGCCTCCTTAGTGTAGAGCTTTTTCCCGATATCGTAGGCCGTTTGTCCGATGGGTTCTATTTTTTGAAAGGACTGGGCCAACTCTCCTAAGCGCATCATTCTAGCCGCCAGTTGTAGGTTAGGGGCTGCGGAGGAAATGGCTTTTTCTCCAAACCGTTCTAACCAGGCTACCCATAATTTAGCTTTGCCTCTTTCTCCCAAATCTTCAAAGTACTTGAGAATACGCCCTTCGTGCCATCCGTGGGCGACTCCATCTAGGAGTTGGCTAAACAGAAATTCATAATCTGTATCGCTTAGGGGTTGTTGTAAGGAATTTTTGTTATCTCTCTCTGAACGAGAAGATGACCCAAATACCTGAGCAAAAAATTGTTGTATCCAGTTCCAGAACCGTTTTAGTAAACCCTGCATATTGATATTGATAGACTTGGACGATTGAGAGACAATGCCTGCCATAATGACCCTCAATTATTCTATAGTAATCAGTCATCGGTTGTGAGGGTTAAATGTCAGGGGACTTGACATTCTCCTATTAAACTAAGGCTGTAACAGGAGATTCTTGATTCACAGAAACCTGCATTTTAATAGAAAACTCTGCTAGACAATCCCAGATCAATGCCTGAGATTTTAGCTTTGCTAACAGTTACCTTATCTTCTATCTCAAATAAATTAGACACACAATTTGAAAAGTTTTTTGTTGAATTACTAATTGTGTTTAGAAAGTATATTCTTCGTTAGATTTGGAACAATAATTTTGCACAAAGTTTAGTGTATATACGCAGTTTATTACAGAAATTTAGGTCGTGACTGATTTTGTACGTATTCTTTCCATACTCTAATTAGGTTTTACTTTGCTCACCTTCATTATGTTAGTTTTAATAAATTGAAGGGAATATTAGGATTAGTTAAATGTTACACCCGTTAATTAAAATCGTGAATAGTAAAACAATCCAGCCACTTCAAGAAAAAGATATTTCTAAAAAAACAAGATGGCAAACGCCAGTATTTGTTGATTTTTCTTTGACAAAAAATTGTCAATTTATAGCCAATAAGTTCTTCGTTATAACCTTTTCGAGCCTTCTGTTAATGTTTATTTTAGGGAGCATAACTTATCCTATTATAATTCATCATCTCAGTCATTTATCTTCTGTATCTATGACCCATTCTCATCATCATCACTCCATGGGCTTGCCTCTATTTTCTGTAGGAATTGTTCCTATGGGAGTTATTTCTATAGGAATTGTTCCTATGGGAGTTATTTGTATAGGAATTATTCCTATGGGGTTAATGTCTTTTGGAACCGTAGCCATGGGATTATTATCCATTGGTTTAGTCTCAATGGGAGCGATTTGTAGTGGTTTGGAAACTATGGGTTTGATAAAGTTTCAAGTAAGCAGAAGTAGAAAGCCAGAAGGCAAAAGGCTTAATTGGATAGGGTTCCACACCCCATCCAATTGCGGAAAATCTACAGACAGTGAGGTTCTAATGGACCTTATCTAAAAATATTTTATGGTATGACTGGGGGCTATTTTTGGCTATATTTTACTTGCTTAGATAGACAAAATATCTGATTATTGTCGAGTAATTAACTAACTAGAACTTCAACCAATAATAAGTCCCTGGGCAAAGATAAGCGTTACAGTTGAGATCAAAGAGAAAAAAGGCTTTGTGCGTGAGATGAGCCAAATGGGGTTAGAGGTGGAAACCAAGGCGATTTGTAATCCTCCTTGGAAAGCACAAGTAGGCTCACAGCTATGTTTACATAAGTTTATATAGTTGACTTTATCTTCAATGTCGGGGTGAAGACCCCCGTTACACGAATGTTAGCGGTGGGATGAAACCCCGACCAATAAACTAAACTGCGTAGCATCCATATTTTAGAAACTTCTTGGTGCGGAATGCACTGCCCCTTTCCACCTCGAACTGAATTCGAGGTGGGTCGGCAGTCAAACTAGAAAGTCTTGTGCTAAACTATATTTAGGCTAGTGAAGTTAGCATAAATGTTAGTCCTAGAGTTCAAAGTTAGAGCTAAAAATCATCAATATATAGCCATGGATGAGGCCATACGCACCGCTCAGTTTATCCAGAATAAGTGTTTGCGCTTTTGGATGGATAATGAAAAAGTGAACAAGTATGACCTCAATAAATATTGTCGTGTATTAGCCCATGATTTTGAATTTGCTAACAAGTTAAACTCTCAAGCTAGACAATCTAGTGCCGAAAGATCATCGTCAGCCATTTCTCGTTTTTACGATAACTGTAAACGGAAAGTACCTGGCAAGAAGGGATTTCCAAGATTTAAGAAAAATTGCCGTTCTGTAGAATATAAAACTACAGGATGGAAATTAGACTTAAACACTAGGAAAGCTATTACTTTTACTGACAAAAACAATATTGGTAGAGTCAAGCTAGTAGGTACTTACGATTTACACTTTTACCCGATTGAATCTATAAAAAGGGTCAGGTTAATTCGTAGGGCTGATGGTTACTATTGTCAGTTCATCTTATCAGTGGATGTCAAAGTAGATACTGAACCAGCTAATAGTGTAATCGGCTTAGATGTAGGGTTAGAATCATTTTATACCGACCAAAATGGCAACAAGATTAATAACCCTAGATTCCTCAGAAAAAGGGAGAAGAAACTTAAAAAACTTCAAAGAAGGCTATCAAGAAAAAGGAAGGGGTCTTCTAATAGAAGAAAAGCACGGGCAAGATTAGCTAAGGCTCACCTTAAAATAAGTAGGCAACGTAAAGACTTTGCTGTGAAGTTAGCAAGGTGCGTAATTCACTCTAACGATGTAATTGCCTACGAAGATTTAAGGATTAAAAACTTAGTCAAAAATCATTGTCTAGCTAAATCAATTAACGATGCAGCCTGGTATCAATTTCGAGAATGGCTTGAGTATTTTGGGAAAAAACACGGCAAAATAACTGTTGCTGTCCCCCCTCACTACACTAGCCAAAAATGTTCTAACTGTGGAGAAATAGTTAAAAAATCTCTCTCAACAAGAACTCATATTTGTGCTTGTGGATGTCAGTTAGATCGAGACGAAAACGCTGCACGTAACATCTTAAAACTTGGATTAAGTACCGCAGGGCATTCGGGAACTTCGGTTCGGCTCCGCTCACCGAGCGAAGTCGAGGTGAACGCTTTGGGAGAGGATACCTCTACTTTTTCAGAAGCAATTCTGTCTAAGCAAGTAACCTCTGTGAACAAAGAATCCCCCGTTACAGCGTCAGCTTAACGGTGGGAGTGTCAATTGTGTTTAACTACCTACAATCGTTGAGGATAGATTTACCCTTGCTGCTTGTAATTATTTTATGACAAACTCTTCCCATACGTTGCTGCGACAAATTAAAGTATTAGATCCTGTAGCCAATACCAGTATTATCAATGATGTGTTGTTGGGTTCGGGTATCATTCAAGCCATAGACACCCATCTTGATAATATTCCCCCAGAAACTAATATTCTTGAAGGGAAAAGCCTGATTCTTGCCCCAGGATTGATGGATTTGTATAGTTATAGTGGAGAACCTGGTTATGAAGAAAGGGAAACTCTAGAAAGTTTGGCCGCTTCTGCGGTTGCAGGAGGATTTACCGGTGTCGCTATTCTCCCCCACACCCAACCCCCTGTGGACAATTTGGCTACCCTCAGCTATTTAAAACAGCAAACTCGGTCTATTTCATCAGTAAAATTTGAGTTTTGGGGAACCTTTACCCAAGGAGCAAAAGGGGAACAAATGACGGAATTGGGAGAGTTAGCAAAAGCCGGTGTTATGGGCTTTACCGACAATCGAGGGCTGGAAAATTTAGGGTTACTGAGACGGGTTCTAGAATATCTTAAGCCCCTGAAAAAACCTTTAGCACTGGTGCCTGAGTTTCCTTCCCTAAAAGGGAATGGAGTGATGCGAGAAGGGTATTTTTCCACCACCTACGGATTAACGGGAAATCCCTCCATGACAGAAGCAACTGCAGTAGCCACTATTTTGGAAATGGTAGCAGTTATGCAAACCCCTGTCCATTTGATGCGTATTTCCACCCGTCGCGCCGTGGAACTCATCGCTTGGGGTAAAGCAAGAGGTATTCCTATCACTGCTAGTACTACCTGGATGCACTTATTGCTCGATAGCGAAAATCTTAGCGGTTATAATCCGAATTTACGCTTAGACCCTCCTTTGGGAAACCCTGAAGACCGTCTGGCCTTGATTGAGGGCATTTCTCAAGGAATTATTGATGCGATCGCCGTTGATCATCGGGGTTACACTTACGAAGAAAAAACAGTTCCCTTTGCCGAAGCTCCCTCCGGGGCCATCGGATTACAATTAGTATTACCTTTGTTATGGCAAACTTTAGTAGAAAAAGGTTCTTTATCCCCTCTACAATTATGGAAAGCTTTGAGTAGTAATCCAAGAAAGTGTCTAGGCAAAGTTGTTAACCCCATCAAAGCAGGCCATCCCCTAGAATTGATTATTTTTGACGCAAAAAAAACCTGGACTGTGAGTCCATCTACCCTAAAATCTCTAAATCATAATACCTTTTGGTTAGGACAAGAAATCCAAGGACAAGTGATAAGAATTTAGACTCACATATTGCACCTGCGTCATAAAGTTTTGCTGAGGTTAGGGTGTGGGGTATAACCTGAGTTCGGTGTTAGGAGTTAAGTTTTCTTGTACTTTTGCAAGATTTCAGGTATAACCAAATCTGACTTATCTATCACCTACATCTGTAACCAACTACTAACTGCACCGGGTACAGGGAGTAAAATTATGATTAGCAATACTAGAGAAAATAGACCGATAAAGTCCCGCACATCGTCCAATTCTGTAACATCATTAAGGGCAGGTTGATCTGTAAGGGGCATCAACCACAATAAGATAGCCCAAACTAAAAATTCTGGTCTAATCATGGCTAATACTAGCATAAGAATGCGAGTTAATTGACCCACGATAATGCCAGTTTTTTGACCAAACATAGCATGGACAATGTGACCCCCATCTAACTGTCCCACGGGCATTAAATTGAGTGCTGTAACAATTAATCCGATGTATCCAGCCACAGCTAAAGGATGAAGATGAAGGGCTTTTCCAGCCACGAAGCTACTGCCTAAAACCAATTTAACTAAAATAGCAAAGAGAAAAGAAAAACGAGGATCGAGAGCTTCGACATTTAGTAAAGAAGCATTTTCTGCCGTGGGTAGAGGAACAATCTCTGATAAAGAAATTCCCCATAATAATAAAGGAAGAGTAATAATAAATCCCCCTAAAGGACCAGCAACAGAGACATCGAATAAAGCTTTACGATGGGGAACTGGAGATCTCATTTGAATGAATGCACCAAAAGTTCCCAAGAAAAAAGGAATAGGAATAAAATAAGGCAAAGTCGTGGCAATTTTATAGCGAACTGCAGTGAAATAATGGCTCAATTCGTGAATTCCTAAAATAGTAATCAACCCTAAACTATAAGGTAATCCTTCCAATAAAAGGCTAGGGGTATTATTTAGGCTTTCTTGGGGAACCCCTGCCATGGAAACTGTCCCAATCATTGTAGTGGTTAATAGGGTCAGTAATAACAATCCCAGAGCAAACAAAGGACGTTTTAACTTTTCTTTATTGTCGCTTATTTGTTCCTCGTTTTGTGACCAAGGGTTAGGTACTAAAGCAAAAAAAGGCTTTCCCTGTAAACCTTCTTGAAAGAGGATTAAAAAGCGATCTCCAAAAACCTGTTCAATATTTTTCTTAATAGATTGATAGGCTTTTTCTGGGGCGGTGCGAAGTTTTCCTCGACAAAGAATCGCTTGAGGACGATAATCTAGATTCTGTAAATAATAGACTCCCCAAGGAAAACAATCTCGTAGGGATTTTTCTTCTGTTGCTGTGATTGGTCGAATTATTTCGCTTTCTTGAGGGGTTTTTTCTAAGTTTATGGGTTGTGTAGGCGAGTCTTGACTAGTTGGTTTAGTTTGCTCTGAGGCAGGAATTTTCCCTAGTCGGATTAACCAAACATAGAGGACAAAACAAATCACCAAAGGAACAATAATCCACAAAATAGGCATTTGTTGATCCTCCCCGTTTATTTCATACCAGATCGTCCACACTGCTGCCGGCATCATCATCACTGACCAAATAATCCAGATGGGTGTGCGGGTGACAGGAGCAACGGTTTTTTTAGCGAGATAGTATGTAATTCCGCCTAAAATAATTAATAGTAACCACATATTGAGAGTTGAACTTGATATTGAGGGTCTTCCTTGAGAAAATTAACCACTGCAAGGATATTACGGAAATATGAGCTATGGCACTACATATTATGATTAAAGGGTTAGGGAGATTCTTTGTTACCTTGGGGTGATAGTTCAAGACACAAATAATGCCCTAGCCAATTTCTGTACCGCTATATATTTCTATTGTAAGGAAGTTGTTCCCAGAAATGAATTTAAAGAGTATTAAAAGTCCTAAACCTCCTCGTCTGCTACTAGAAGATTTATTTGCTTTCGCCCCTAATGTGGAGATTTTAGGGGGAACATCCTATTTTATTGTAGAAAAGTCTGGGAACGTCTTGATAGATTGTCCTGTGTATCACCAGGATTATATTGACTTTCTCAGGGAAAACGGTGGAGTCAAATGGCTGTTTTTGACCCATCGTGGGGGGATGAGTGCCTCTGTGAAGTCTTGGCAGAAAGTTTTAGGGTGTCAGATTATTATTCAAGAACAGGAGGCCTATCTTTTACCAAATATGGGGGTTTCTTCTTTCGAGAGGGAAATATCCATCGCCGAAAACATAACCCTTATTTGGACTCCTGGCCACTCCACGGGATCTTCTTGTCTCTATTGGGGACGACACGGGGGAGTCTTGTTTACGGGACGACATTTACTTCCCGATCGCCAGGGTGATCCAGCTCCGTTGAGGTTGGATAAAACCTTTCACTGGGGTCGTCAGTTACAAAGCGTTGCTCAATTATGCGATCGCTTTTCCTCGGATAACCTTGATTATATCTGCCCTGGGGCGAATACTCGCTTGCTAAGAGACACTGGGTTAATCCATAATGCTTATGAGCGTCTCAGGAATCGAACCGGCAAAGCATAACTTAAATCTTAATTTTCTGCTTTATTGCCAATTTTTTTAATATTTTTTGATAGACTGTAACATATAGAAATACTTTACTCATAAAAGCATTAGGAGAACACAAACTCATGGCAGGATTATTCGGATTATTTGGCGGTCGTAAAGGGCAAGACCAAGGCCAACCACAGAACAAGGAAGCTTTTTTCTTAGACAATGACACAGCTAAAACCCTTGGTGACACCAAGTTTATGCGTACCCCCATTACCATTAAGCGTACTTTTGCTAACGGTGGTGAGTTAGTTCAGGAAATTTCTTCTTTAGAGAAGAAAAAAGCGGGAAAAAGCAACATTCCTCCTAAGCAAATTCAGTCTCCCACCAGCTCTCAATCTACAACTCCTGCTAGTACAGAACGCCGTAAAACTGATACTAGCATGGATATGTTCCGTGATATGGCTCGTAACATCAAGAGATAGAGATCATTGGTTGTATTCAACCTGTTCCGACTTTCAATAATAGCGGTATAAAAGCCTGATTTGGTCTGTAGTTCAATTTTTATTGAATTTCTCACCGAGTCAGGTTTAGTATTCTACTGTCAAAAATCAGAAAAATTTTAACTAGAAAATCTGCCTAATCAACCTTAGACAGATAACCAAAAGCTAAATCTAAATATAAGTTAAGTTTAGTTATTTATGGCGAGCATAATCATCTTGGAAACGAATAATATCGTCTTCTCCTAGATATTCACCGTTTTGAACTTCAATCAAGATGAGTTTGATTACTCCAGGGTTTTCTAAACGATGGGAGGTACACTGAGGAACGTAGGTGGATTGATTAGCCGCTAGAATCTCCTCTTTATCCCCACAAGTCACTTTAGCGGTACCAGAAACAACGATCCAGTGTTCGCTGCGGTGGTGGTGCATTTGTAAACTAAGACGATGACCAGGATTAACTTCAATACGTTTAATTTTATAACCAGGTCCTTCTTCTAGGGTAGTAAAGGAACCCCAGGGACGCATTTCGGTAGCGGCAACCCCTGTATGAGCAACAGAAAAAGGCACTGTTGCAACTTCACTTTTTTTATTCTCTTTGGCCTGAACCATAATATCCTCTAACAATACAAAAGCTAAATTTAAAAAAATCAAACCAACTGAGCAACACAATAACACAGATTTACAAAAATGACTGTGATCTGAGGAAATTTAGATTGTCTTAAAAATTGCCAGGAAAATTACAACAAAAGTCCTGCGATGCAAGCGGTCATAAAACAAGCTAACGAGCCGGCTATCATGGTTCTTAGTCCTAACTTAGCTAAATCCGGTTGACGGTTGGGAGCAATTGCTGCTATACCTCCTATCTGAATACCTATGGTTCCTAAGTTGGAAAAGCCACATAATGCGTAAGTGGCGATGATTTGACTGCGTTGGGAAATGATATTTCCTTCCATTAAGGTTTTAAGATCGAGATAAGCAATAAATTCGTTTAAAATCGTTTTTTTTCCTAATAAAATTCCTACTTGTAAGCAATCTTCCCAAGGTATTCCCATTAACCAAGCGACGGGAGCAAGTAAATAAGAAAAAATCACTTCTAAGGATAGGTTAGCTAATCCAATCGATTGTCCGATGATTTCTAAAACACCGTTAACTAAAGCAACTAATCCTAAAATAGCAATTAACATAGCTCCTACATTTAAAGCTAATTTTAGTCCGTCTAATGCTCCATTGGTGGCTGCATCGATGGCATTAGTGTAAGGACTTTCAACTTCAGTAATGACCTGATCTTTTGTTTCAGACTTGTCGGTTTCAGGACACATTATTTTAGATATTACTAGGGCTACGGGTGCAGACATTACTGAGGCAGAAATGAGATGAGTTGCAGAAATTCCCATCGATATATAAGCCGCCATTAACCCACCAGCAATTGTGGCAAATCCCCCTGTCATGATAGCGTGCAATTCTGATATAGTTAGGGATTTTATATAGGGTTTAATCATCAAAGGAGCTTCAGTACAACCGACAAAAATATTGGAAGCACAACTTAAAGTTTCTGCACCAGATGTTTTCATGGTACGCATCATGATCCAGCTAATCGTACCAACAATACGGGGTAAAATTCTGTAGTGGTATAAAATAGCAATAAAAGAAGCGAAAAATATAATAGTGGGTAAAACTTTAAAAGCAATAAAATGTTCTGCAAAACTTTCCCCAAAGACAAATTCTGCTCCCACGTCGGAGTAATCTAAAAAAGTTTTCACTATAGTACCTAACCATTCAAAAACAGCTAAACCAAAAGATGTCTTTAAAATAAAAATAGCGAGTGTAAATTGCAATCCTAATCCCCAAGCAATTGTATTCCAACGAATAGCTAAACGTTGATAAGATATTAAATAAGCAAATCCAAGAAAACTAATTAGACCCAATAAAGATATTAAGCGTTCCATAATTTTTTCATGAAGGTTATTACAACTTTTTTAAAAGTTGTCAAATAAACCCTGACTATTCTTACATAAATGGATGACTTTTTCAACAGCATCTAAGTCAATAGCACCGTAAATATGGGGAAATTTCTGAGAATCATCGATGTTGTGATCAATCTTAGTGTTAGGATGTACGGGGGATTCCCATTTTACTTCTGCTAGTAATTTATTGGGATTTATTGCCAGCACTATTAATTGTTCATAGTCAGTATAAAAGGTATTAGCGACGGTTAGAACTTGTTCTTGAGTTGAGCAATGGATGAACCCTTCTTGTTCTAGGGAATTGACTCTATATTCTTGATTTATTTGTGCTTCTTGCCAAGTTTCAGATGTTGTAATGTGAAAGATCATTTGGTTATTTTAATTATTGGTTTTCGTTGGACAAAGAAGTTTGATATTTCACTTCTTGATGGGGAACCCCAATAGGGATTTCTGCTAATTCAAACGCCTCTTTTATTCTTAATCTAAATTCCCTCCCGACTGCCCATTGTTGCATAGCTTGGGTTTTAATCCACACCTGTATCAGCACTCCTTGATGAGAAATATTATCCACCCCTAAAATAGAGGCCGGTTCAATAATTTTGTCTTTCCATGTGGGATCATTTTGTATTTCTTCACTCACTTCATTAATAACATTTAATGCTTTTCTTACATCGGCATCATAAGCAATCTCTATCTTGAATTCAACCCTTGACCAATCTTTGGTTAAGTTTTCAACAATAGAAATTTTACTATTAGGGATAGTCACTAAACGTCCCTCGGAACCTCTGATTTGTGTGATATAAATATTCATATTTTCCACAAAACCTCCGATAGTTCCTATCTGAATAACATCACCAATAGCATAACGATCTGTCCATAGAATCAAAATACCGTTTAGCATATCTTCTACTACATTGCGAGATAAAAATGCGACCACAAAAGCTACACCACCTGCACTCGCCAATACGGTTAAATTAATTCCTAAAAACAAAACAGTGGTAACAGTTGCAGCAGTAATAAAGAGGAAACTTGTGCCACTTCTAAGAGCATTAGAATAAGTGCTTACTCGTAGAATATAACGATTAGAATTAGGGTTAGATATCTGTGCATTTTTAGCCCATTTATTCAGATAAAAATCAATAAAGATATTACTTAGCTTATCAGCAATATTAGCGAACATCCAAATCAAAGGAATAGCAATCGATTGTCCTAAAAAGAAATACGTATAACGGCGAGTTTCAGGAAATATCAAAATAATTAAAGTTAAAGCCAATAAAATTAAAAATAATTGTATCCAAAAAAGTAATCCTAAAAATAATTCAAGGATATTTTTCTGACGTTTGATGATACTTTGTTTTTTTAACGATAAATTAGGAAGATTTTGACTAATGTTTTGTACCGCATCTTCAAGCAGGAGTTTCGCTTTAGCTAGTGCCTTATCAGGGCGATCAATAACTTTTTTGAAAGTAGATATTATAATACCTCTATTTAGTTTAACTTTTTGTCGATTTACCTGGATATTTTCTTTATTTTGATCGATAGTATCCGAAGAAGCTAATTCATCAGAAGATAAAGCTTCTGCATCAACGGTTAAAGACTCTTTTAATACTCTTAACTGACCACTAAGATGACGATTCCAAACTTTCAATAACTGTTTAATAACTGCTAAAATCGTCACAGGAATGGCAACAATCAGCAGAATAGCAATAGCAACTCCGAACCTAGCAAAAGGATAATGATAATCGATTTCATAGGCCCAAAGTGCCTCGTTAAGACTTTCAAAAATTAGAAAACGCCACTCTTTGGCGATGTCTTCAATTAATTTACCCTGATAAAGACTATCTGCTCGGTTAATTGTAACAATTGTTTGTGCCGATAAACCTAATTCAAGTTGCCGTGGGACAAAGACCACTGTTTGATTATTTCTAATACCAATTTCGATTTTAGGAGTAGCTGGATGTTTTCCTAAATTATCTCGATTAAAAAATAAATTTTGCCAATTTGCGATCGCACCAAATGGGGATTGAACAATATTACCTTGAAACATCAATTCTGACTTGCGAACTCGATCATAAATGGAATTATAAATACTCTCCACTTGTTTAGCTCTCTTTTCGACCTCAAAAGGAGCATCACTGGGATTTTCAAGAGCATCTGGAGCAACTGCAACCCTAAAAGTTTTATCCAACCCACCAAACAAATGAACCTCGCTACACCACAGTCTCCCACAACGCTGTGCTTTATTGGGGTCCCACCAAGGGGTTTCGGTTCGTATGGATGTATTTCCTGATGGAATAGCTATAGGAAACTGTCCCAGGACAACAGAAGTCCAGTTTATGGTTAATAATAGGGTTATCAAACTTAACACGACAAAATGTAGTATCTTTCGTTTGCTCATAAGGAAAAAAGCTTCAATTATCTCTAGAATCATAGAAAAACCCCATTGGTCTTGTACACATAAAGTTAAATAAAAAAGAGCTATACTGGTATGTACACTTTCAGGTTTAGTTTAACCATTAATTGCATCATTGCAAGTTATTAAGGATGTTTCGTTCTGATTATGGCTTTTGTCATGGTATCATGAGAGAAAGATATATATAGTTTAAAAATAGTAAATCAGTTTTAATTACCCATCATAATAAATTTTCATAACAGCCTGAATTCCACCTAGTAATTCCATTCTAGTTATTGCAGTGATTGAGCTTTATTGGCTGTCTGAGATTGATTTGCGGGATCGTCCCGTTGTTGGGGAAAAAGCATGGATGTTGAGTCAGCTTAAACAAAGTGGCTACAGTGTTTTTCCTGGTTTTGTAATTAGTTCCCATGTATTTCGGGAATTTTTGGATAATTTGAACGATGTTAATTCGTTGTTAGCAGATTTTCCTGGATCTTCTCTTCATTTAGACGTAGAAAATCCTCGAACATTACAATTAGTGGCGCAACAAAGTCGTCAATCTATTTTAAATGTATCTTTCCCGTCTGAATGGAGAGAAATTTTAATGGAAGCGACAACAAAATTAGACAGCGACACATTAATTTTACGCACTTCCTTAGGGGGAGGTTTCTCTCTCAATCAAGACATTTCTGGTTTAACTCCTGCACAAGTTTGTTGGAATATAGTTGACAACCTAGAGGTGGCAATTAAAGAAATATGGGCGCAATTGTTAAGCGCAAAAAGTTTATTTTATTGGCAACGTCTTGGTATTAAAATAGAACAATTAAATTTAGGTATTTTAGTACAGCCGATGGTTAATTCTCTAGTATCTGGTTCGATGATCAAGAAGTCTAACTATTTTGAAATCGAAGGTAACTGGGGATTAGGTGATAGTTTAATTCAAGGAGAAATATTACCAGATTACTGGAAAATTGAAGGAAAATCTGGAAAAGTTTTGCTACAAAAATTAGGAAATAAAACCCGTGCATATCGTTTAAAAAACAAACCAAAATTGAACCAAAAAACAGAAAAATGCTTAGAAGCCTATTGTATTAATGATGAACAACAGTCAAAATATTGTTTAGATTCCGGGGCAATCATCAAAGCATTTAAGCTGTTTAAGGATGTGTCTAACTATTCAAATTCTTGGCATTCTTTAGAATGGATACTATACAATGCTGCCGATGATTCTCCCTACGAACTAGCGATCACGCAATTAATTCCATCACCTTATCATCAATTGATTAAAAATACACAAAAGAACACACTCAACCAAAAACCTCAATCCCAACTCATAGGTATTGGGGCAGCCCCTGGACAAACTAAAGGGAACGTTTATTTATTGAAGGAAGATAATATTTCTCATTTAGCAAATTCATCTAATCCCATCATAGTTACGCAAAAAATTCATCCCTTCCAATTATCTTCCATTAAACAAGCAGTAGGAGTCATCACTGAAGAGGGAGGGATAACTAGTCATGCAGCTATTTTAGCCAGAGAATTAGGTATTCCTGCTGTTGTCGGTGTTACTGGGGCAACAACTTGGCTACAGACAGGAGATTCTATTCTTATTAATGGAGATAATGGAACCGTTATTCTCAATACATCAAATAAAGATCCAATTCCCCTTAAACCCCCCGAAGTTTCTTCTGAAAAAGCAACGTTTTCAACTTATCCCATTGGCACTAATTTAATGGTTAATTTGAGTCAGTCTAGTTCCTTAATCAAAATGGAAGGTTTACCTTGCGATGGTTTAGGGTTAATTCGTTCAGAATTAATGTTATTAGATTTATTTAACTCTCACTCTCTAAAAGAATGGCTAGGTACTTATCAGTCGCAGGAAATAATTGAAAAAATACAACAACAAATTGTCCAATTTGCTGACTTTTTTCATCCTAATCCAATTTTTTACCGAACTTTTGATGATAGATTTTCTGGGGATCAAAACCGTCGAGGAACATCTGGATACTGTCTGGATTCAACTTTATTCAGTCTAGAATTACAGGCTTTATCCGCTGTTCAGCAAAAAGGATATGACAATATTAATATAGTTTTACCTTTTGTTAGAACCTTAGATGAATTCCGCTTTTGTTTTGATTTAATAGACAAGTTTAAATTGTTTTCCTCCAGTTCGTTTCAAGTTTGGATAATGGCAGAAGTCCCCTCTATTATTTTTCAACTGGCTGATTATGTGAAAGCTGGAGTACAAGGAATTGCTATTGGAACTAACGATTTAATTCCTTTATTGTTAGGTATAGAAAGAAATAATTTACATTGGAACGATATTGCACCTGTTTACAATTCTAGTATTTTAGGGGCGTTAAGACAGTTAATTCAAGAAGCAGAACGTTTAGAAATTCCTAGTTCTATTTGTGGTCAAGTTATTATTAATTCTCCTCAAATTATTCCGCACTTGATTAATTGGGGAATTACAACTATTTCTGTAGAACCTGAAGCTATCGAAGCGACTTATCAGACTATTGCAAGAACAGAAAAAAGGTTACTTTTAGCTCTAGCGAGGCAAAAGGGATCTTTAAACACTCTTTGATAAGAAATCGTTAGTAATATTATCTATAAACAGAATACTAAACACTGACTACTGAATGCTAGAAAAGAATCATGTTACTATGTATTTATAAAATAAAATTATTTAAAAATGGCAACTTTCTTAAGACCTTTAAGTTATCAATATCCTTTGTTATACAACACTATATCTCGTCTCAGTTCCTTGGTAGTCGGGGGAGAAAAGAGATTTCGTAGTTTGGCGATCGAAGGTATTGAAATCAATTCAAACAGTAAAATTTTAGACCTTTGTTGTGGCAGTGGCCAAACCACTCAATTTTTAGTGCAGAAATCATCCCAAGTGACCGGACTCGATGCTTCCCCTAAAGCAATTGAACGAGCTAAAAAAGGAGTCCCTGAAGCCACTTATGTCAACGCTTTAGCGGAAAAAATACCTTTTGCTCCTGAAGAATTTGACTTGGTTCATAGCAGTGTTGCTTTACACGAAATGGAAACCAGACAATTGAAAAGTATTATGGAAGAAGTATACCGAGTGCTTAAACCTGGTGGTATCTTTGCTTTCATTGACCTACACAAACCCACCAATTTTTTATTTTGGCCGTCTCTAGCAACTTTTATGTGGTTATTTGAGACGGAAACAGCCTGGACACTATTAGAAACGGATTTAATCCATGAGTTGAGAGATACTGGTTTTAACTCTTGCAAACAAAAACTATTCGCAGGAGGAAGTTTACAAGTAATTCAGGCGCAGAAGATTTGAAGGCGAAACTTAACTGGTAAACCTGAGTTCGGTTTTAGGGGTTCGGAAGGCGGCTTCGCAGTGCTTCGTAGCGGAGTTGAATCTTTGTTGTTTTGCTAAGAATAGAAAAAAGTCTATCGAAGAGAGAGTTTCCATCTGATATTCCAATGATAGTAAGGCTCGTGAATTTATATCCTTAGTAGGGTAAGGTCAAAACCCCTTGTACCCTTATTAGTCACTGCATCTGTTGACAATATCCCTTGAAATAAGAAAGGGGTGTCTTTCGGGAAACATCGGTGTAATCTAAGTTTCACACAGTTTTTTATTACGATGCTTGTTGCATTATTGAAAAAACTTCTCATTACTGTTGACAAAGATTATTAATAAGCGTATGATGAAATCAATAAGTGTTCTCCTCTCAAGGATGGATCGGCAGGTGGAATCGTTCAGCAACAAAGATAACGGTTCCCCTATTTTTTTATTTTTTTTCGGAATTCTTCTTGCAAAAAAGAAGTTACTATTGCAAATTCTTCAATGCACAGCACCCAGATATTAAATTATTGAAAAAAGTTCTCACTACTGTTGACAAAGATTACTAATAAGCGTATGATGAAGTCAATAAGTGTTCCCCTCTCAAGGATGGATCGGCAGGTGGAATCGTTCAGCAACAAAGATAGCGGTTCCCCTATTTTTTTTTATATTTAGAAAATAGCCAATAATAAACTGAGTTCAAGATAGGAAAATGTATAGACAGTTTTTTAAGTCCTGCAGTCTCCAACACCGACTCTTTCCTTTAAAGGAAGTCAACTGCAAACCCTCAACTGCAAACCCTGAACTCTGGCACTAGTAAGTTCTGGCAGGAAAGTAAAAGAGACACCCACAAGAGCTTTTTCTAGAAGACAAAAAACAAATTAATCGGTAAATTCCTAGTCAATCGTTCATGAGAAACGTTAACATAAGTTAACAAGTGTTTTTCTGGGAGAAACCCTACCTGTATAATCAGGCGTTATCATTGGGTTAGATCATTAACCTTGATACATTAAAGTTAACCCCATCTTCACCCTTAGTATAAGAAGAGGCCGACAGCGTGAACAAAAATAACAAAAAATGGCGTAATGCCGGACTATATGCACTCTTACTGATTGTTGTATTAGCCCTAGCATCCGCTTTTCTAGATAACAATAACACTCAAAGTCGGGAAAGTTTAACCTATAGCGAGTTTATTAGCCGTGTAGAGAACAACCAATTGGATCGAGTGACCCTAAGCTCTGACCGCACAGAAGCCAGAGTACCTAATCCCGAAGGGGGCCCACCACAAATGGTTAATCTCCCTAATGATCCCGATTTAATCAACATCCTGTCTGAAAACAAAGTTGACATTGCCATTCAACCCCCAACTGACGAGGGAGTATGGGTCAGATTTGCCACCACTTTATTCTTGCCAATATTATTGTTGGTAGGATTATTTTTCTTGTTGCGACGGGCCCAGAGTGGTCCTGGCTCCCAAGCTATGAACTTTGGTAAATCAAAGGCGCGGGTACAAATGGAACCCCAAACCCAAGTTACCTTTGGAGATGTAGCGGGAATCGAACAAGCTAAGCTAGAACTCACTGAAGTAGTTGACTTCCTGAAAAATGCCGATCGCTTCACTGCTATCGGTGCGAAAATTCCCAAAGGAGTCCTTTTAGTTGGACCTCCAGGAACAGGTAAAACCCTCTTAGCTAAGGCCGTCGCCGGAGAAGCAGGTGTTCCTTTCTTCAGCATTTCTGGTTCAGAATTTGTAGAAATGTTTGTCGGTGTAGGTGCATCCCGCGTTCGCGACCTCTTTGAACAAGCCAAAGCCAACGCCCCTTGTATTGTCTTCATCGATGAGATAGACGCAGTAGGTCGCCAACGGGGTGCCGGTTTAGGAGGAGGTAACGATGAACGGGAACAAACCCTCAACCAACTGTTAACAGAAATGGATGGTTTTGAAGGTAACACCGGTATCATCATCATCGCAGCTACCAACCGTCCCGACGTGTTAGATGCGGCTTTACTACGTCCAGGTCGTTTTGACCGTCAAGTAGTAGTAGATCGTCCAGACTACGCCGGTCGTCAAGAAATTCTCACAGTTCACGCTCGAGGCAAAACCCTCTCCAAAGACGTGGACCTCGATAAAATCGCTCGCCGTACCCCTGGGTTTACCGGTGCTGATCTCTCCAACCTGTTAAACGAAGCTGCAATTTTAGCAGCCCGTCGTAATTTGACCGAAATCTCTATGGATGAAGTCAACGACGCTATTGATCGCGTTTTAGCAGGACCAGAGAAGAAAAATCGTGTCATGAGCGAGAAACGCAAAACCCTAGTTGCTTATCATGAGGCAGGACACGCTCTAGTAGGAGCTTTAATGCCCGACTACGACCCTGTACAGAAGATTAGCATTATTCCCCGTGGTCAGGCCGGTGGCTTAACCTGGTTCACTCCTAGCGAAGACCGCATGGAGTCTGGGTTATATTCTCGTTCCTACCTACAGAATCAAATGGCTGTAGCTTTAGGTGGTCGTGTAGCTGAAGAAATCATCTTCGGGGAAGAAGAGGTTACCACTGGTGCCTCCAACGACCTACAACAGGTAGCTAGAGTTGCCCGTCAGATGATAACTCGCTTTGGAATGAGCGATCGCTTAGGTCCTGTGGCTTTAGGACGACAAAGCGGAAATGTCTTCTTAGGTCGAGATATTGCCTCTGACCGTGACTTTTCCAACGAAACCGCTTCTGCGATCGATGAGGAAGTTCGTGACTTAGTAGATACTGCTTACACACGCGCTAAAGATGTTTTGGAGAGTAACCGTCACATCTTGGATACCTTAGCGGATATGTTAGTGGAAAAAGAAACCGTTGACTCGGATGAACTACAACAAGTGCTAAGCACCAACGACATTAAAATGGCGACTTTAGTATAATGTTATAACCTAAATTAGATGTATTTGAGCAGCACTATCTATTATTGGTGCTGCTTTTATTTGGGGTGACATTCTCCTCAAAACCAATAATCACAGCACTTTTTAATTGGATAGATAAATCAAAGTGTACATTGTAGATGAAGCTGAATATCTCACAAAAGCAGATCCTGCTTTGAGTCGAATTTTTATCAATGATAATCCTGTTAACTGCTCTTTTTCTCCAGAAATTAAAGAACGCAGAATCATTTATCGATATAACTTTGAAATTACATCACCTTTATTGGACGCAGTGATTGTAGCCGCTTCTAATTTAGGTGACACTGGTTGTTATTTTGCATTAGCTGGAGAAAGAACAGGACACGAATCTGTAAGTTACGTCTATCTCGATTTTTCAGATTTTTTTTCACTATATGGGAACGAAGAACATAAAGATTATGAAAAAATATCTCATTTTTTTAGTGTAGAAAATTTCGTTTATTCTCCTCAAGGACTTTGGGGAGTTTTGTTCTCTCACGAAAGTTTCGGACTAATTGGTGGGAGTCCAGAATTTATAGAAACTATTGAAAAATTAATCCCAGATATAAATCAACAAGTATATGAGTGTGTTCGCTATTTTTATGATTTTAAATCGAGACATCCTAAGCTTGCTACCATAGAATGGTTACCAGAGTTATTGCATCATGTTTATGGGAAGGAAAGAGCCAAAAAAATCTTAGAAGCAGTTGAATTATCCTAGAATTAGACTTATATTTGTGAATTATTTTATTAAGTAAACCATTACTATGGATATTTTGACCGAAGCAGAGTATGAGGCCAAAGCAGAACCAATTCTTAGAAAAGTCGTCGTCAATGACGATCCTTTCAGGAATCCGTTTTCCCCAAATATTACTGAACGTTTAATCCTTTTTCGTTGCGAGCCTTACTTAGAATTTAACTTAATAGAAGGTTTAATTACAGCAGCATCTTACTTAGGAGATACACACTGCTATTTAAGAAATTTTTCGCTCCTTATTGACCCTGAAACTAAAATCATAGAACCCCAAAACTACTATATGTCATTATCAGAATTTTATGAGGAACAAGTAGGTGCAGGACTTAATATAGATTTTAGTTTTTGGATTGATTACATTATTTATTCACCTCAAGGGACATGGGGGTTAATGATATCTCATGAAAGTCACGGGATGCTTGGGGGTTCACCTCAATTTATCAATAAAATACGTGAATTTGTCCCTAATTTAGATAATCAGATTCAACTTTTTCTCCAAAAATTTCAATCTATAAAACGTCACATTCCTGGTGCTAGATTAGAATGGCTGCCTGGATTACTAACTCACGTTTACGGACAAAAAAAAGGGAAAAAACTATTACAAGAAGCAGAGCTATCCTAATTTTAAACAACCTACATTTTTGTGTTCATGACGATTTTTTAGTTACATATTCTACTACGATATGTGAATATTTGATAGGTTTGTTGTTATGCTGATATCTTGCACCAGTATAGAAAAACTTAAATTAGTAAGCAGTTCCTCACTCCGTTTCGGCGCTATCGCACAGCAGTCAGGGTTCAGCATTCGTTTAATATTACTCACAGTAGATGATAGCTGAAGGCTTACAAACTAGCCAGTTTTATCGAAGGTGCAAGATGTGAGTTATGTACTACTCCTTGTCTAGTTCTCTCGTATTGGGTAATGTAACGTTATTTGAGCAAACACCCAATCAAGGCAACTATTTTGAGAAGATTGAAAATAGCTTATTACTAAGTCTTGATCAAGTCTGATATAACACACTAGGAGAATTCTATGAAACTGGCCTACTGGATGTATGCTGGCCCTGCACATATTGGGACTCTACGCATCGCAAGTTCTTTTAAGAATGTCCATGCTATTATGCACGCGCCTTTGGGAGATGATTATTTTAACGTCATGCGATCGATGTTAGAAAGGGAAAGAGATTTTACTCCCGTTACTGCTAGTGTAGTAGATCGCAACGTTTTAGCCAGGGGTTCCCAAGAAAAGGTAGTCAATAATATTGTGCGCAAAGACGGGGAAGAAAGCCCAGATTTAATCGTCTTGACCCCTACTTGTACCTCTAGTATTTTACAAGAGGATTTGGCCAACTTCGTCGATCGCGCTCAAATGGATGCAAAAGGGGATGTTTTATTAGCAGATGTCAATCATTATCGTTACAACGAATTACAAGCAGCCGATAGAACTTTACACCAAATTGTTAAATTTTACCTAGAAAAAGCCGCTAAGAAAAACCAGTTACCAACTGAAAAAACGGAGAATCCTTCTGTTAATATTATCGGCATTTCTACTTTAGGATTTCATAATCAACACGATTGTAGAGAATTAAAACACTTAATGAAAGAGTTGGGAATTGAGATTAACGAAGTAATTCCCGACGGTGCATCGGTTCATAACTTAAAAAACTTACCCAAAGCATGGTTTAATTTGGTACCTTATCGAGAGTTAGGGTTAGCTACAGCCAAATATTTACAAGAAGAATTTAACCTTCCTTATGTGGATATTACCCCTATGGGGGTGGTAGAAACCGCTAGATGTATTCGCAAAATTCAACAAGTAATTAATCAGCAAGGGGCTAACGTTGATTACGAAGAATATATCAACGAACAGACTCTATATGTGTCCCAAGCAGCTTGGTTTTCTCGCTCTATTGACTGTCAAAATTTAACCGGTAAAAAAGCCGTTGTTTTTGGGGATAATACCCATGCAGTTGCCCTTACTAAAATATTAGCACGGGAGATGGGAATTCATGTGGTTTTAGCCGGAACCTATTGTAAATATGATGCACAATGGTTCAAAGAACAAGTAAGTGAATATTGTGATGAAATATTGATTAGCGATGATAATGGAGAAATTGGAGATGCCATCGCTCGTATAGAACCTTCTGCTATTTTTGGCACACAAATGGAACGTCATGTAGGCAAAAGATTGGACATTCCTTGTGGAGTAATTGCTGCACCAATTCATATTCAAAACTTTCCTATTGGTTATAAACCTTTCTGCGGTTATGAAGGGACAAATCAGATTGCCGATTTAATCTACAATTCCTTTACTTTGGGCATGGAAGACCATCTTTTAGAAATATTTGGTGGACACGATACCAAAGAAGTAATTACCAAAGGAATTTCTGCTGATTCTGATTTGAATTGGAACAAAGAAGCACAAGCCGAATTGAACAAAGTTCCTGGTTTTGTTAGAGGCAAAGTAAAGCGAAACACAGAAAAATTTGCCCGTGAGCGAGGATTTTCTGAGATTAGTTTAGAAGTAATGTATGCTGCCAAAGAAGCAGTAGGAGCTTAGTTAATGTTAGGTGGAATATACCCACCTTTTAACCTAACAGTGACCAGTGACCAGTGATCAGTTAAACTCTACACTGTTCACTGCCTTGGATAGAAAACTAATACCAGCACTTCTTAATAGCAGTTTTCATTTTCATAGATAAAAAGTTTCTAGCTTTGAGGCGGGAGGCAGGAGGCAGGAGGCAGGAGGCAGAAGTGAGATTATTAGATTCGCTACTCAATTGAAAATCCCTATAGGGCATATTCACGGTATGATAGTAAGTTGGGTTATTCAGTACGAGTGAGGAGGCCACAAGCTGGATACCACGGATGCAGATATCTAAATTTAGCTTAATTGAAGACACTATTATGGCAGATTCGATTCGTATTTTAATGTGCGCCCCAGATCACTACGACGTAGATTATGTGATAAATCCTTGGATGGAGGGGAATATACATAAATCAACCCGCGATCGCTCAGTAGAACAATGGAAGCAACTACATGACACCATAAAAGAACGGGCGATCGTCGAATTAGTTGAACCCCAAAAAGGTTGGCCTGACATGGTATTCACCGCCAACGCAGGGCTAGTGTTAGGGGATAACGCCATCGTTAGCCGTTTCTATCATAAAGAAAGACAAGGAGAAGAACCCTACTTCAAAGAATGGTTTGCTGCCAATGGGTTCAACGTTTTTGAACTCCCCAAAGACCTCCCCTTTGAAGGTGCCGGAGATGCCCTATTCGATAGGGAAGGTCGTTGGTTATGGGCTGGATATGGGTTTAGATCCGAGTTAGACTCCCATCCCTACATCGCCCAATGGTTAGACACAGAAGTATTATCCCTACGCCTCATCGATGAACGCTTCTATCACCTCGATACTTGCTTCTGTCCTCTCACTGGCGGTTATTTACTGTACTATCCCCCTGCCTTTGATGCCTATTCTAACCGCTTAATCGAACTGCGTATCCCCCAAGAAAAGCGTATTGCAGTAGAAGAACCTGACGCTGTAAAATTCGCTTGTAATGCGGTCAACATCAATCAGACCATCATTATGAACCAAATTAGCGAAAGCTTACAACAAAGGTTAACTGATGTGGGTTTTGAAGTGGTACAGACCCCCCTATCAGAGTTCCTCAAAGCAGGTGGGGCTGCCAAATGTTTGACCCTTCGGGTAAATGAACCGGTTTTAGAGGACGTTCACGCTAGTACCCCGGTTGAAAGTCGTACCGTTGAACTTACAGGACACCTGCTAGATGCAGGTATCATGAACAAAGCCCTAGATAATATTGTCGAAAATGGGGGCAGTTTCAAAGTATTAAACTTTGACTTAGGCATAGAAAGACAAAGCACATCCGCAGCCCAAGTTCGAGTCTCTGCGCCAGATCGTAACGTCATGGAAGAAATTATGACACAACTCATCGATCTCGGTGCTGTCGCCCCCCCACAAGAAGCCTGTGACATCAACACACAAGCGGTCAACAAGGCAGGAGTAGCCCCAGATGACTTTTATGTGAGTACCATCTATCCCACGGAAGTCAGAGTTAACGGCCAATGGGTAAAAGTGCAAAATCAGCGCATGGATGCTGCTATTGTAGTTGATACCCAGAATATGACAGCAGAATGTAAGTTATTACGGGATCTTGCAGCGGGAGATCAGGTCATGGTAGGGGTTGAGGGTATCCGTACCATCAGACAAGTGGAAAACCGCGACCAACGCAACGGTAAACAAGAGTTTACCTTTATGGGTTCTGGGGTTTCCAGTGAGCGTCGGGTAGAATTATTAGTAGAACAAATAGCCTGGGAAATTCGCCAAGTACGGGATCAAGGGGGTAAAGTTGCAGTTACAGCAGGTCCTGTGGTCATTCATACAGGTGGCGCACAACACCTAGCAAAATTAATCAGAGACGGCTATATTCATGCCTTATTGGGTGGTAATGCCATTGCAGTTCACGACATAGAACAAGCTATGATGGGAACCTCTTTAGGGGTGGATATGCAGCGAGGAGTCCCTGTTAGTGGGGGACACCGTCATCACCTCAAGGTTATTAATACAGTGCGCCGTTATGGTAGTATTGCCCAAGCCGTGGAACAAGGGGCGATCAGCAAAGGGGTGATGTACGAATGCGTTAAGAATAACGTTCCCTTCGTTTTAGCCGGTTCGATCCGTGATGATGGTCCCTTACCAGACACAGAAATGGACTTAGTTAAGGCACAAACTCGCTATGCTGAGTTAATCCAAGGTGCAGACATGATTTTGATGTTATCCACCATGTTACACAGTATTGGCGTGGGTAATATGACTCCTGCCGGGGTGAAAATGGTTTGTGTGGACATTAACCCTGCGGTAGTGACTAAATTAAGCGATCGCGGTTCTGTGGAGTCGGTGGGTATCGTTACCGATGTCGGTTTATTCCTCAGTTTACTGATACAACAGTTAGATAAGTTAACCCATCCTTATCCTTTGATTGCCACTGTTTAGACGAGAAATATCAATTGCGTAGGGGTAAACGGCCGTTTACCCCTACAAAAATGTGTGGCTACGCCGTTACCTTCGAGTCAAGGCATTTTTTGATAACCGAATGATCAAGATTGATACAAGAGCATTGAATTTGCTTGCTCTCTAAAAATTGATTTACAGAGATCTGCAAACAAAGCCCACCGCCTTTAATGGTGGGATTTAGTTTGCCCGTCTTTAGACGGAGTGAGAAGTGTGCTTAATAAAGT
>NZ_JARVCN010000242.1:0-4940 GCF_038442745.1 Crocosphaera sp. Alani8 | reverse complement strand
TGAAATACGTTTAGATTACTTTCGCCAACAGTATCAGAGATCCGCTTCGCGGTGCACTGCCTAACTACCACTAAAATAACCCCATTACTCCACTCTGGAGTTTAGACTAACTCTAATTCAAAGATTATTAATTTATGTGTAGGAACTAAAGCTACAAACTAGATTAAACAACGCTTATAATATTATATATTATTATATTTACTGAAATTGATGATATTTTTTGTTGGGATACTCTCCTGAATTTTCCGTAAATAATGATGAACATTTTAAGGTACAATATTTGGTAGGAAAAGATAACTGATAAAAAAAATGAATAGAAAATTTGAAGCTTTTGTCATTCCCAAACCCTCTAAAACCAAGATTTCTAAACGCAAGAGTAAATGTAGTAGAGCCTATCTCATTCACTCTAATCATTCTAGGAAAACCATTACTTAAATGATTCTTTGTTGATTGTTATATTACCTAGTTTTTACTATCACTGGCTCAAGTTTTCAATCTTAATCCTCATAAGCGATCGCTGTTTGTCCATGATTTTTTAAGATGTTAACCCTACGGGTTTATTTTAAATGAAGTAAATTAAAGAGCCAACAATGTCTCAATTTTCACATAAAAGTAACCATAATAAGCTTCTCAGTTCAGCACTCGAATCCCTTACATTCTCCTTTAATGGTACGAGATTTGTTGGTCAAACGGAACCCACTCCAATTATGCGATGGTTGTTGACAGAATCTCCCTTTATTGTTGCTATTGATGATGACGAAGAATCAGGACAAATTAAGATTCCCTTAGAAGAAACATCAAGTTATTTGTTAATTTCTTGGGGCTTTGATGTTGAGACTGGTGAAGATCATGAAGTTAATGCTTATTACCGCTATTGTCTTTCTTAGTTTTATCAACATCATAAACATCCTAAAGACTGAGGTAACTCTCGGTCTTTATTTTTTGGCTTGCGCCAATTTTTGAAAGTGAAGAAAGGGTTAAATAACCCTTTCTATGAAACATAAATCACTTTCATTATGACACAACAACTAATACAAACTCTCGAAGATCAAGGATTTCCTTATATCGAATACAGAGAGGAACCAGATCACTTAGATTTAATCGAAGCCAAAGGGGAAATAGTAATTAAAGTGCAGCCATCATTTCCCGATGATTTCTACGAGTATCCTCAATGTAAATATGCTGTGGGACAAAAAGTAGTAATCGCGGATGACTGGTACTACTGTCAGGAGAATGGCATTGATTTTCATGACGAGCATGAAATCTATACTATTTCAGCCATTCAATTAGTTGAGCCAACTTCTCGTAGTAGCAAGGGGTTAACGATGCCCCCTTATTTCCTATTTGGAATTAATGGAGTTAAGAATAAACCAAGTTATGAATTAACCTGGTTTGCTGAACCAGTATTTTTAACTCTTGATGAGTTACAAACCGAATAATTTTAAGGAGAGAACAAATTGTAACTTTGAAAAAAAGGGAAACAATTCTCCCTTTTTTTTGTTACTGGCGTAACTCTAATTAGGAATTATTTTCTATTAATTAGGGTTAGTAACATGAAAGAAAGACCAATGACAATGGTTTTAGCTTGGGCAAGTTTAGGTGTTGCTGCTCAGAAGCTAAAAGACCTAAAATTAGATGATGAAACAGCTAATTCTTTATTGTTAGAATTAGAAACAGCTACCAATTTAGCCAAAGCATTTAACGACACATGGTACAGTATCCACTGGAATTCCTCTAGGGAAGCCACAAAAGTTAGAGTGACAAAAACTTTACGAAAAATGGCAGAAATGATTTTAGATCATTTAGAAGAAAGTGTAAAGTTATTTAACGAACTCTGTGATGAACAATCAAGATTCCACACTATTTCATTAACTGATGATTGGTTGGAAATCAGGAGTTCCTTGAGACGAGGTAAAGAAGAATTTGAGAGAACTCAGGGAAAGTTCATTGAACCTTTACCTTTGATGAAATATTTGGAAGAGCAAGAAAAAAAATTAAGGAATAACTAATAAAGGTTATTTTAGTCAGCCTCTTTTTTTATTGCTGGCGCAATTATCTTAAACGAAAACATTAACTAAACTATTCATTCTCTACATTTTCAAATAGTTTAGTTACTCAAAATTAAGGAGATGCTCAATCATGTCTAGCTTACAGAAATTCATTGATAATCAAGCCCAAGCCGTTGAACAGTCCTTAGAAGCGATCGCAGATTTACAAAGACAACTCAACGAGCTTCAAGGGCAAGTCCGAGTGCAACAGCAGACCGGACAGGCACAAAAGACAGCTAATAAAGAAGTAGATGACTGGCTCAAACAAGGACGAAAATTATTTAAGGATCTTTGTTCTATTTATCCAGCTGAAGCTTTAGAAGATTTAGCTCAAGAAGTAGTAGAAATATCTCAAGAAGTTAAAAATAATTATACCGAATATCAAGAATCAGGAAGGTTCTTAAATGGTGAAGAAGAAGAGGATGAAGTAATAAAAACCGATGAGAAAGATATGACAAATATACCGATGTTGGTGGAAAGTTTACCCGATGTTGATAATGACGAACAGGTGCTATTTGCCAGCCAAATTGAAGCCATTATCTCGAATAAGCCCACAGAAATTATTGAGTTTATCCGACAACAGTTTAACGTCTCAGGGAGGATTAAGAAAATGTCTGCATTAACTCGGAAATTGGCAGAGAACAAACTGACGCGAAAACGGCTTGAACAAATACTTACCGCAGCCGAACTCACCACAGGTGTTACTGGAGCCACGAAGATGTTGATGACTAGCAACGGTAATGGTAATGGTACAGGTGCTAGGAATGGTCACGGTTAACCATTGATCTTTAAGTTAATGCAGGTTATAATCTTAATACAGTCTGCATTAATTGTTTTTCATGACTTCACCCTTAGCCATTAAAGCCAAAATAGCACAATTACGAGCGTCTGGAGTAGTAGCTGAACCCCACACCTGGATTTCAGCTACCAGCGTCACTAAGAATGGGAAAAAATACATCTATTACCGCTTGCTCAAAGGTTTTCGAGTAAAGAGTGGGAAAGAGGATCAACAATCCCATAAACCCAAATTAAAGACTAAAATGGTGAGCTATTTGGGTTCAGCTAATAGTGAGGCTTATAAGGAAATGGTTAAAGCGATCGCACGTCGAAATGAGATACAACGATTGCTTAAGAAACTGGAAACCCTAGAAAAACAAGTTAATGCAGACAATTCTAAACCCAGGAAATCACGTAAACCTGTATTAACTACATTGGTAATGGAATTAATGGCCAAATTTGAACAATTACAAGAAGAAATGCTAAATGTTAAAATGGAATTAGAACAATATAAAAAGCTGGTAAAATTGTGACGGACAAACAATAATACAAAGCTAAAAAATTTGTCTCTAACCTAAATAATAACCTAAAAAATATGACAGCTAGTCAAGTCTCTAAATATAGAGAAATCCTTTTTATTAAAGACCCCGAAGAGATAGTGACAATAGGAAAAACACTACTCAGTTCACAAGATTATGGGGAAGTTTTGTCATGATTAGTGGTCGTGACAGGGTTAAAGTGTGAACAATTATTGAAGAAAAGCGTAATAGAATATAAAACCCCTTATTCAATTAAGGTAATAGAAAGAACGCCATCAGACGAAAAAATCAGAGAAATTCCCACATTAACCTTAGCTAATAATGTGATTAAAGGGTTTCAATTTATTAGAAATACGGTGGAAACGAATCACCTTGATAATCGAGGGATTAATGGTAGTTTTTTACCTTCTGTGATTAAAGTTTGTGAAGAGCAATTTAAGACGTTGGTTCCATCATCCTCTTCAAAAGAGAGTCGCTACAATTACATCCAACCGTCAATTTATGGAGCCATAGCAGTTCATTGGTATTGTCCGGCTGAGGTCTTGCCCATTGATTACTTAGCCTATATTTATGGTCAGGAAACTATTTTAGAAGGGAAATCAGAAATAGCTAAAGAAAACCTAGCTAATAAATTACACTACTTTGATTACCAAATAGGAATCAACCGAAACAATATCGATAACGAAAGAGGAATCAAATTAAATAAAAAAGGGGTAATTGTTATAGATAAATTCAACCCTAACCCAGAATATATAGATAATAATAATCTATTATTACTCCCAATCAAGTTACCAGAAATAGATTCATCAAACTTAGTTGAACTATTAGAAAGTGATGAAGTTAATGTTTTAATGCTTGCATTAATCAAAGCTACGGAGGCGTTGCATCATTGCGGGATGATGTAGAATGAAGGGAAAAATGTTTAACGGAGCGATCGCTTTAAAAGAAATGCCAATTAACTGTCCAAAATGTGGCTCTAATCAAATTAGAAAGAATGGTCACAGAAGAGGAAAACAAAATCATCAATGTAAGAACTGTGGACGGCAGTAAGCATGATTGTTATTCCGAAGTAGGTTATCCTAAAGAAGTCAAGGAAAACTGTTTGACTATGTATGTAAATGGCAATGGATTTAGAGGAATTGAGAGAATAACCAAGGTAAATCATAACACTGTAATACGTTGGGTTAGACAAGTCGGAATTGAGCTATCAAATCACAAAGAAACTTATAGTATTCCCGATGTGGCTCAATTAGACGAATTACAAACATTTGTTGGTAAAAAAAAATAAAAAATGGATATGGACATCTGTAGACAAGGGGAAGCCTGGAATTTTAGAATATGTAATTGGAGATAGAAGTGCAGACACATTTGAAAGATTATGGAAAAAAATAAAACATTGGAATTGTTATTTTTGGATAACGGATGGCTATAAAGTTTATCCAAGTTTTATTCCAGATGGAGACCAAATTATTAGTAAAATCTATATGACAAGAGTTGAAGGAGAGAACAGTAGATTACGACATTATACCAAATCCGCTCTTGTTATACCCTTTATAAGCTAGAATAGGCAGATGTC
>NZ_JARVCN010000241.1:0-4958 GCF_038442745.1 Crocosphaera sp. Alani8 | reverse complement strand
TTGGAGAAGCCCGCACTGTAACGGTACTCCGTTCAGTGTCGGGAGTCGTCACCAGCAGGAGTATGGACACGAGATATTTCTAAAGCACACACCATTGCTCGTAATGTTCGTGCCGGTACAGTCTGGATCAATTGCTATCATGCCTTTGATATTGCAGCTCCTTTTGGTGGCTTCAAACAATCTGGAATGGGTCGCGAACTTGGAGAATACGGTTTACAGGAGTATACGGAAGTTAAGACAGTAACCGTCAAATTATAGCCACCTGTAAATTTTCCGTTGCTGCACTCAAAGAGTCTGTATCAATAAGGAGCGATCGCTCCAAACTGAGAAGCGCGCTGGCCGAGCCAGATCCGCTTTGCGGATCGCAAAACAAAACCGGTCGGGGCAACGTAACTTCTCAAAAAGTCAGGGGTCACTCGCTGCGAAAACTTAGGCAAAAGATAGAGAACTATTTTCACCCACATTCAGCAGGTTAAGATGGAAAACAAATAATTTTCAAACCCTGTCACTGCGAAGGTTTTGCCGATTTCCATTATCCTCTTAAGTTGACTCAGAGATAAGATCTTCTAAGATTTGAAGTTTTTCTCTCAAGCCAATGAACCAACCCACAGAAATTGATATTCAGGACATCGACCATCTCGGACTGATTGCCAGCATTGTCGATGAAATTGGGATTGTGGAAATCACCAATCGCCTGCTGGGAACACATGCCCTCGAACAAGTTAGTGCTGGCCATGTAGTCAAAGCCTTAATCCTCAATTGCTTAGGCTTTCTCACCGCCCCCCTATACCTGTTTAGTCAATTTTTCGTCGGTAAAGCGACGGAACACTTGATTGGAGAGGGGGTGAAACCAGAACACCTCAACGATAGCCGTATCGGTCGAGTCCTAGACCAGCTTTATGAGAAAGGATTAACCAATGTGTTCCTGGAGATGGCCTTGGCGGCGGTGAAACGCTTCGGGGTGAACACGCAACGGGCACATCTCGACAGCACCAGCTTCTGTGTCCAGGGGGAATACCTCAATTCACGGCTATTCAAGAGACCATCGCCCTGACCTCAAGCAGTTTACCCTAGCTCTGATTACTAGTGGGGATGGGGATGTGCCGTTGTATTTACGAGTGGGGAATGGTAACGATGCTGACCAAGCCGTATTCACCGAAGTGATTGCCCAATTTCAGCAACAGTGGCAAGCCGCCCAGCCGAAAGTTTATGTGGCTGATGCAGCCCTCTACAACGAAGAGAACCTCAAAGCATTAGGCGAGACCCATTGGATTAGTCGTGTGCCTGCCACCATTGCTGAGGCACAACAGTTAAGACAGACTCTACCCCAGTCGATGTTCTCTGTCTGTTCCTCTAACCCTAACTATTCCATTGCTGAAGTGTGCAACACCTACGCTGGAGTCCGCCAGAGCTGGCTGGTAGTACACAGCGAATCGCGCCAACAATCAGACCTCAAGCAATTGGACAAGGGCATCGCCAAAGCACAAACCAAGACCATCAAAGCTCTTCAAGAACTCGGTACTCATCCGTTTGCTTGTGAAGCTGATGCCCGAGAAGGAGCCAAGGCCTTAGACAAAAAGCTCAAGTATCATACCCTGACTGACATTGAGGTTCGACTCAAGCCCTACTATGACAAGCCAGGTCGTCCCCGAAAAGGAGAGCCGCCCAAAGGCTACACTTATCATGTTCAAGCCGCTTTAGCCCCTAATGAGTCAGTGATGGCAGCACAGCGTAACCAAGCCGGACGATTCGTGTTAGGGACCAACTTGCTTGAGGATAAGCTATGGCCCAATGATACAGTGTTACAAGAGTACAAGAATCAGCAGTCATGTGAACGAGACTTTCGCTTCCTCAAAGACCCCCTCTTTTTTGCTTCTCGGGTTTTTGTCAAATTACCTCAACGAGTGGCTGCTTTGGCGATGATTATGGGGCTGTGTTTGCTCGTCTACACCATCGGACAGCGACAACTGCGCCAAGCTTTGGCCAGTGCCTCAGCAACAATTCCTAATCAAAAGGGTAAGCAGACTGAGCGCCCAACCCTACGCTGGATACTGCAATGTTTTCAGTCGGTGCATTTGATTTGGCTAGAGGGACACAAGTGGGGCATCAAGTTGAACGATGTCCAAAGGCACATTTTGCGCTTCCTCGGCCCCACTTGTCAAAAATATTATTTATTGGTCTGATGAACCTGCGGAATGTGGGGTGTAAACTAGCAATATGTCAATTTAACTGACCAATACGAATATAGGTTGGTCTTTGTCATTGTTCACTTATAGAGAAAGTAAAACTCATGCAAATTTTTTATGTTACGTTAAATACTATCGAAGAAGCACGTCAAATAAGTCACAAACTACTTGAGCAAAAATTAGCTCTTTGTACTAATTGGTTTCCCATAACTTGTGCCTATCGTTGGGAAGAAGAAATTAAAGAAGAACCAGAAGTTGTACTAATAATAAAAACCCAGCTACGGTATAGAAAAGATATCGAGCAGACGATTAACGAACAAATTAACTATACGAATTGTATTGCAGAAATATCAGTTCATTCAGTCAACGAAAATTTTCTCAAATGGCTAAACACAGAAATCCCTCAAAGACCTTCAAAAAGGGCTTTGATAAAGCGTTGCTGAATTTACGGTTACGTTACAAAAACTTTTTAGAAGAGCGATTTTTTTTCGGGGCAGATGAGGAGCAAAAAGGGGTAAACTAGCAGGGCAAATACATCTAAAATATGGACAAAATTAAGCTATAATCGAGTTGGAATTTGAAATTAGAATTCTAATTTCAAATTTATTGACTTTCTCTCTGCATTTCTACGTAAGAAGCTGATTAGCTACAAAACTGTGTCTTTCTCTCTTTCAGTGGTTGCACCCTGAGCTTTTTTGGCTAAACTACGGCATAAAGTATTAGCTTGGTCTAAAATATGCCAAACATCACCTTGACAGACTCTATCAGACCAGATCGCCCTGTGTGCTGACCTAACCCCTTACCAGCATAAGCTATTGTGTATTTAGGGTCTAGACCCTGTTCTGTTGCTTCTAGCAAATACCAGCCCCAGGTGTCTTCATCTTTGTGCTGCGCCTCTTGAAGAAGAAAACAGTAGCTAGAATCATTATCAACTCCTGTTAAAATGGGACGGTTAGAATGAAATATCTCATCAATTGACGCGACCTTGATTGGCGATAAATCAGCCGATTTATTAGACCTCTTGCAAAAGTCTTTCGTGATACAATAAGAGATGGTTTATTTTTGCCAATACTGTCATAAGAGCGCGATTGCCAAAAGGAGACAGCGATCGCCAAAAGGAGACAGGGAGACCGACGTAATAAAAGAGTTTTTTGTGATACTGTTTAAAATCTGTCCTTAATAGATAAAAAAAACGAAAAACAGTATGAAATTTGCGGAAAAAAATCGGTTATGTCGAAAGAAATTTAGGCGTTTGACTGGAATGAGTCGCCGAACTTACTATACTATTGTTAACGTCATCTCTGAATATGAAAAAAAGAAAAATAAGCCAGGTCGTCCTTGTACTTTAAGTCCAGAAGAACAGGTATTAATTACTATTCAATACTGGCGGGAATATCGGACTTACAGCAGTTTGCGACTCAGTGTAGTACAATTTTAAATTAGTATAATAATTTTAATACATCGTTCAATGAAACCTTATTCTCTTGATTTACGTCAGAAAATTATTGAAGCTTACCAAAACAAAGAAGGTTCACAACGACAGTTAGCTAAACGCTTTAAAGTTAGTGTTAGCTTCACTCAAAAATTATTGAAGCGATATTGCGAAACCAACGAGATAGAACCTCGTAAGAGTGGAAAAGGATTTACTGCCAGACTAGAACAGCATACACAGGTGGTTGAGAAATTAGTTGCTAATAATAATGATATCACTTTAGAAGAATTACAAAATTCTCTTGAATTAGAAACAGGAGTAAAACTATCTATTAGTAACATTTGTCGTTTTTTACAAAGAAAAAAACTGACTCGAAAAAAGCGGTGCGACCCCGCGCCTTTGTAAGGCGCAAGGGAACGCGCACCAAGAAAAAACAGTCAAATCGAGTCAAGCTGCAACTGAAAAGACCTCTTGCAAAAATATTTCGTGGTACGATTAAAGGCTGTCCTTCTTTTTAATTTTCCCGAATAACTGTCAGATTAGGAGATCGCTACCATGAAACAGCGATCTCCTAATACCCAAACTTTAATTAAGTTTTAAAACAAGAATCGTTGTATAATTATTAAAGAAAATTATTTACTAATTAAATTGATTTAAAGATGAGATATTGGCAAGCAAAAAAATTAAAGCAAACTGAATTTAAGCGTTTAACAGGGGTTAAAAAAAACTTTTAAAGTGATGCTTCGCATCGTCAAAACTCAAGAAAAAGAAAAAAAGAAACCAGGACGTAAGCCAAAGTTAATTATTGAAGACCAAATTTTAATGACTCTTCAATACCTGAGAGAATATAGAACTTATTATCATATTAGTAAAGATTGGAAAATATCTGAGTCGTCTGTCTGCCGTATTATTCATAAAATTGAAAATATGGTAGTGTTATTTAAGTAGTGAAAGTCAATCTAAGTTGATAGCATTTCCTCGTTATAATGATGGATGAAATACAAAATTGCTCCTTCATGGTTGAAAAAGTTTTTAGAAAATGCTAAGTTTTTTCTAACTAGACGAGAGCAACGATGCCTTAAGGTATTATTTAATCTTTCAATCCTTGTTGTTTCACCACTTTTCTTTGTACTAGGATAGTGGCGATCGCTAGGGAGTACATCACAATATGATTCCCATAAATCTGTATAAAATTTCCCATTATCCTGATAATTTTTTGGTAAGGTCTTCCAAAATTCTTTGGCACTATTTCGAAAGTGTCAGAACTCAGAACAAAGCTGTACAGTTGTCAATATTAATGAGAATTTTCTCATTAGCTCAACAAGATATTGGGGCTTCAG
>NZ_JARVCN010000240.1:0-4966 GCF_038442745.1 Crocosphaera sp. Alani8 | reverse complement strand
TCTATTAGTAAAGGGTTTTATAAGGGGGTTAAAAAGAGCGGATTTGGTATAACAGTGATGGTATAAACCCTCAGTGTGCGATGATGTGGAAAAAATAGGTTGGAAAATGACTACACATAATCTGAGAGGGTAACTAAGAGAAGAGCAGGTGACTCAAACGTAGATATAATCAATGTTTTAGCTAGTTACCTATTACCCAGAAAGTTACCTTTTTCTTGGTAACTGGGACGAAATAGCCATCAAATCAATTAGTCCAATTGGGAGTAAAAATAGTATAATAGTATTAATGCAAAAAAGATTAATCAATGTTTGATTCGACGTGTAAGTTCATTGCTGCCAACTTTGCTATAGACATGGCCACATGGCTACTGGGAAAGCCCGTTAACTTAACGGAACTGAAACCGTCGGAACTCTTACTAGAACCGATTAGGGCTGATAGTTTAATCTTTCCTCAGTCAGAGGACTTGGTGCTGCATATTGAGTTCCAAACTGACCCAAAAGAGGATATTCCATTCAGAATGCTCGATTACCGGCTCAGAGTCCATCGCCGTTATCCGAACAAGCAAATGCAGCAAGTGGTCATTTATTTGAGACGCTCCAACTCGGAATTAGCACAGCAAACGGTCTTTGAATTATCACAGACTCGCCATGAATTTAATGTCATTCGACTTTGGGAAGTGGATTACTCTGAGTTACTCACAGCACCTGGAGTCTGGCCGTTTGCCGTATTAGGAAAAGGTGGAGACAATGAAGCTGTGCTTAGGGACGTAGCTAATCGCATTGACAAAATCAGTGACCAAACAGAGCAAAGCAACTTAGCAGCCTCCACTGCTATTCTCGCTGGGTTAATATTAGAGAAAACGTTAATTCAAAGGATTTTGAGGGAAGACATTGTGAAAGAATCTGTCATTTACCAAGAAATTACAGCATCAGCTAAACTTGAAGGAAAACAAGAAGAAGCAGCTAATTTAGTATTGCGCCTTCTCCACCGCCGTCTCGGACAAATCTCTGAGTCCGTCTCCGAGCAAATCCGTCAACTCCCCGTTGAGCAGATCGAAGACTTAGGAGAAGCTTTGCTTGACTTTCAAAATGAGGCTGATTTGCTCAATTGGTTAGCCAAATGATCTCTCTCACTCAACATTAAAGATTCTGTGCAACAAGGCACTGCCTAGCGGCGTTTTCGGTGGCTTTTTCTGTGTAAAAAATCTCTGACGATTGGACAGTTTCTAAGCGAAGAGCTTACACTTTACAAGTTCATCATTGGGATAGAAATCCCAGTAATTCATCTGAGAACTAACCTAATTTCTGTCTGTACGGGGTGTCACTTGGATTTACATCGCGGTTATAGAGGCAATCTTGGCAATATCTCTGAGGGTCAATTGTCGTTGTTTCCCTACTTTTTTTGTTATTAACTAGCTCCAAATTAATTATAATATAAACAGAATAGTTGAAATTGTTGAAATTAATGACTAAAAAATGACAGATAAAAAAAAATGGAGAAGAAGAAGATTAATAGCAGTATTAATAATCACCCTGATTAATGGGCTAGTCTTCACTTTTTCTGATTTTTTAGGAGGAGTTGATAAACTAGATCGTGCCTTATTCAATTTTACCTGTAAACTCAAAACAGGAGACTGGGAAAATCCTTGTATTTATTCTTATCCTGAAAGATAAATAATCTCAAAAAAATCTTGACAACAGGGGGGACAACTTAGTTATAATCGTCGTCCTGTTAATTATTAATCAGAGATGAATAAGGAAGAACTGGTAAAAGCCATTGCTGTCGAAACAGATGTATCTCAGGTGGTGGTAACGAAGATACTCACGGCCCTCACTGACACCATCGTTGAAACTGTCGCTGATGGAGACAAAGTAACTCTCGTTGGTTTTGGAACCTTTGAACCGCGAGATCGCAAGGAACGAAAAGGGGTGAACCCCAAGACTGGGGAAACCTTGACCATTCCGGCCACCACAGTTCCTTGGTTTAGCGCAGGTAAAGCATTTAAGGATAAAGTAAAACCATGATTAATCTCGACATAACTGTTCAAAATGCTGCTTCTGCTTTGTTAAAAGGCGATTGGGTAGCTTATCAAAGATATTTACGCTCTGTTCCTTCAACAAAAGAAACCGAGTTTATGCGCCGTGTGGATGTAGCTGTAAAATCATCGAAGGGAAGGTAATTCAGGAAAATTATGACAATTTATGTGGGCAATCTTTCGTATGAAGTAGTAGAAGACGATTTAAGACAAGTCTTTGGAGAATATGGTTCAATCAAAAAAGTTGCCGTTCCCACAGACCGAGAAACAGGGAAAATGCGAGGTTTTGCCTTTGTTGACCTTGACTCCGAAGTAGCCGAACAAAATGCTATTTCAGAATTAGATGGTGCCGAATGGTTTGGTCGGACTCTCAAAGTTAATGCTGCACGTCCTAAAGGTCAATAGTTTAAGAATACAGATGAATCAGCACTGTATAAACAATCCCAAATAATCGAGCTTTTTAGTTTACTTTTTCCTAAACCAAACCAATGAAGTTTAAGGTCAGTCCTAGCTAAACTAACTGATTATCTTTAGGACGAAAATGATTGAACAAAAAAGCTCTACTTTTTGGATTATCATACCAGTCTTTCCCTTTTTTACGACGTTGGAATAAATAAGAGCGAGGGATAAAAGGTAAAGAATCAAGCTTAAGTCCTAATTCTTTATCAGATAAATGCTGATAGTTGAGATGATAAGTTTCTACCTCATTAATCAGGTTCTTTAATTGTTGGGTTAATTGTTCATAAATTTTATCAAAATCTGTCCAATATTCTTCAGGAATTTCTTGCCTAATTAACCCTAAATTAGCTTGTTCTTTCATCAATTCCCAGATTCCCAGTGGAGTTATCCCATTTAAAAGCTTTTGGATGCGACAATATTCAGACCCTTTAAATTTAATTCTTAATCCCCTCTCAAATCTAATCACAAATCCTTCATGGTCACTGCCTAATAATTTACTCACTTCAAGAATTTCTTGTATATTAGAGTAAGGAAATATTTGAGGAACGGAAACCCCTATTTGAGAAGCAATACATTCTATTTCAGAAAAAGTTAATTCTATTCCTTTTTCATTATAAGCTCCTAATAAAACTAATTCTTCTTTAGAGTAGTTGACAATAATTTTATTATCAGGAGAAACATATTCAAATAAATAAGTCGTTTCTTTTTCTAGATACTTTGTCGGTAATTGATTTAAAAGTATTTGAGCTTTTTGAGCCTGTAATGATTGTAAATTTCCCTTAGTTGAAGTTTGCCACTTATCTCGGTAATAATAACAGATGATTAAAGAGCCATCGAGTTTATCCAATGCTTCAAAAGGTTCGGAAGGTAGCTTAATTTGTCTTTCTCTGTAATTAAAAAACTTAGGAAAAGGAGTAGCAACAACTCTTTGGTTTTTCGTGTCAAGAATTAATCCTCTTGCTTGAGTATTCCATTTATTCCAATTCTCATTATAAACACAATGCTTTGTATAGCAATAAAGAGTTAAATCTTCTAATCTATGTTCATAGATATTATTATTATCTTTCTCAAGTTTTAAATGGTAAATTAATTGGTCGTAAGAGACTTGTCTGGTAAGAAGTTGTGAATTGTTAAGCATAGTTAGTTAGAAAAATAAACACTGGCTGGTGATTGTAGAATAGTGACACTCGGTTGAGATAATTCACGAGTGGTTATTATTTCACATTCCGATGCCCATGAAACAGATTCTAAAAATGTTTCGATTACTTTTAACGCTTCTTTTTTTGTAATCATTGTCATTTGTTTCCTAATAATTTAAGGGTAATTCTTTAAGAGGATTACGAGTTAAGATTTGCGATTCACAGAAAAATTCTAGAGAAGGCTTATTACTTCCAGGTTGATATAAAATAGTCCCGTCTTGTTGACATAATAAACCTTGATATTTACCCTGAGAATTAGGAGGAGAACTAACTATTTTGTAGTAAGAGATTCCGTCAGAACTTTGAACTAGGACAATATCCCCAACTCCCCAAGGATTGTGCATCATTTCTACTTTCTCGTAGATAGAAGTGGCTATTTCGACCACACGACTTATGATCTGATCCTCTATTTCTCTTTTTTCTTCTTTATCAAAAGAAGACCACAGGGGATTGTTTGCTTTTTTAACTAGGGTAGAAGAGTAAATCTGAGAAGATATTTGACAGATTAGTTGTTGTTTATTAGTTAGCATTTTGTCTTTTTGCTTTGTTTTTTGTTCGACTATATTATAGCTTATTTTTGATGTACAGTTACTAAAAAATAGAATTAATTAGGGTTGGTTTAGAGTGTTTTGAGTTGGACTTAAAAAGAGATAAAAATATAATTTACCTAAAAAAAACTAAAGTAGAAATAGAAATCAATGCGATTATTTTTCATCATTACTTGTTGTAAAATAAGGAGAACTAGGGTCAAATAAAGATAATTGACCAGGAGAAACATGAATAGGTAATCTTTTCCCTTTTATCTGCCGATGACCTTGAGCCGTAATAGGTAAACCTTGTAAAGCTTGTAGATTAGCTTTAACTTCAGAAAGCCAGACTTTGTAAGGGTAATATTTTCTCTCAACGAAAGGATAAGCTTTAGAAATTCGACGTTTGAGTGCTTTAAGCTGTTTAGGGGTGAGGATAACAGGAGGTTTGAGTTGATGTTCTCTCAAAAACTCTGTGATGACCTCTTGAATGACTCGATAAGATATTTTTCGCCAAGATGAAGCCATAACGAAGGTTGAGATAATGATGTTCATGGAAAATTTGGGAATGCTATGAGTAGCTACAGTGACAAGTCTGTTCCGACGGTATTCATGATTTCTGTGGGGGAGTTCCGGAACTTTCCTCCCCCTTCCTTTAGCTGTAAAGATTTATGACAATTTTTGCGGTGCTTTAGCCTGCATTATTCATGAAGAAAAAACAAAACAAAAAAATAAGCAATTAGCA
>NZ_JARVCN010000239.1:0-5013 GCF_038442745.1 Crocosphaera sp. Alani8 | reverse complement strand
CTGACTCCTAAAACTAGAAAAATTTGTACCTCACAAGTATGGGAACTGCTATAGTGATCTACATTACAAGTTCGGTAGAACAACTTTTTCAAGAGATTTCTGTGTTTCTAGTTCTAAAAATTCCTGTAACTGTTGTTCAATTTCAGCTCGAACAATTTGACGATATTCTAAAAAATGTTCGTTGTGGGCGCAGACAGTTAAATAGTGTTCCCAAACGGGAGTATTATGTTTAAGAATGCCAAAGAAATGATGCCAAAATTTCCAACGAGTGTTACGTTTAAATCCTTGTCTCCAAACAACAATTGCTAAGGCTCTTAAATCAACCCAACTGGGAAATTTAAAAGGAGCATGGCATTTAGGAGCCCCTAATTTTAAGAAACAACGATAGGTGCGATCTAAGAAATTTTCTGCATCGTATAAAGTCCAGAAAGCCTCTATATATTCTTGAGCAATATCTTCGATGGGACGAGTGGGAAAAAAGTTCATCAAGGTACTTTGATTGATATCTTGTTTACTATTATCAACCCGTAATCTTCCTTCTCTTTCTAAACGATGCCATAAAGCTGTGTGAGGAAGAGCTTGTAACATTCCAAACATAGCAGTGGGAATGGCGGCGTTTTCTACAAAGCGAATAATACGAGAAGCTGCTCCTGTTTTTTCTCCATCAAACCCGATAATAAAACCAGCCATAGGACGCAACCCGGCACGAATTAGGGTATCAATAGTATCGGTTAAAGAATCGCGAGTATTTTGAAACTTTTTCGTTAACTTTAAACTCTCCTCATCGGGGGTTTCAATGCCTAAGAAAACTGCATCAAAATTGGATTCTACCATCAACTCCATCAACTCAGAATCTTGAGCCAGATCAACAGATGCTTCGGTGTTAAAACGGAAAGGATATTGATGCTCCCGTTGCCAAACTTTTAGTTCTTTGAGTAATAATTTAACATTGCGTTTATTGCCAATGAAATTATCATCTACCATGAACACACCCCGTCGCCATCCTAACTCGTAAAGATAGTCTAACTCCTTTAACAATTGTGCAGGAGCTTTTGTGCGAGGTTTGCGTCCATACAAAACAATAATGTCACAAAATTCACATTGAAACGGACAACCCCGAGAAAACTGTACCGACATGGAGTCATAAGCATCCAACTCTAATAAATCGTAGCGAGGAATAGGAGTCAGAGTGACATCTGGTTTTTCGGAGGTGCGGATCATTCCTTGGGTTTCCCCTCTCTGTAAAGCTTCAACAAAGAGAGGGAGAGTGATTTCCCCTTCATCTAAGACCAAAAAATCTGCCCCTGCTTCTTGTACTTCTGAGGGAACCGAGGTAGCATAAGGACCCCCCACCACCACACATTTACCCCGTAGTTTTGCTTCTTTAATTTGCGCCAACAAATCCGGTTTTTGGACGATCATAGCCGAGAAAATGACGATTTCTGCCCAGTCCCATTCTGCCTCGGTTACTTCCCTAATATTGCGATCGCAAAGTTTAAATTCCCAGGTTTGGGGTAGAATACCAGCAACAGTGACTAACCCAAGAGGTGGTAATAAAACCTTACGATTAACTAATTCTAAACTTTTGTCATAGGACCAAAAGGTTGGTGGAAATATTGGATAGATAAGTAATGCTCGCACGTTTCACCACCTCACAAGGATTTCATTGCCCCCAGTATAACGAAGATATTATTTATTGATTTCTTTTTTACCTGCTCACTGTTCACTAAAATTAATAGTTATCTCTGCAAACCGAATCGATCTGTAAGGCAGTCTGATAAGGTATAGTTGTCCATAGCTTAAGATAAACTGATAATAAAGCTCCTATTTTATTTATTTTGTCCTGAATGTTACTAGAGTCCACCCTAAACCAACTCAAAAGCGCGCTCCCAGACGGTCAATTACCCCCTAGTTACGGGGTTTACTTCAAAAATACCCTAGTTGCCCTTTGTCATGCCTTAGAAGACCATATTATTAAAAGTGCCTCCGACGATCCCCAACAACATCCCCTAGTCTTGGTGACGTTTCAACAGGGAAAATGGTATCTGCAAGAGGCCGATCGCTACCACGATATTGCCCAATGTTCTCGCCACATCGCCATCTCTGCTGTTGCTGACAGTGGATTTGACAGTCATAAAACGGGAAAGTTAGATAATGTATCCCTAGTTCATCTCAAAGATGACGATGTTTTGGTAGAAGAGTGGAATTTAGTTATTCTAGCACCCGGATACGCTGCGATGGTTTTATGTCGGGAATTGTCCCCCGAAGAATACCGCGCCGATACCCAACCACAAACAGACACAGAACGGAAATTTTATGGACTTTGGACGTTTGATCGTCTTCCAGTGGAAGAAGCAGCCAAAATTTTGATTAAAAACGTAAGAACTTATAATCCAGAATTAGCTGATCGATTGACCCAAATGCAAGAGAAAGTAGCAAGCAGTCCGAATAGCGTTCCTATCGATCTCACAGGGGTTGTTTCCCGTATTGTTACTTATCTGCAAACATCTCAACAGCAGTTAGTGACTATTAACCGTCAAAACAAGGAATTAGTAGAATTAGAAGGACAAGCATTAAAGTTAAATCGGAATTTAGCCGCTAGCAAGTTACAGGCGTTTTTACGCATGGCGCAACGGGTAGATGAAAGAGATCCTGATAATGGGGTAGCTTCCTTGCAGGTATCAGCTTTAGCGGAAACCATCGGACAGTTATTGGATTTGCCTACCTTACAACTGAGACGGTTAAGGTTAGCAGGTTTATTATACCGCATCGGCCTCGCAGAAGCCCCGAAAGATGTGTTCACCCATACCCCCGATCAACTAAACGATTCTAGTTACGCTTTCTGGAGAGATCGGGCTACACTGGGCGCACAATTATTATCCACGATGTCAGAATTGAAAGTCATTAAAGAGATTGTTGGCAACCAACTGGAACACTGGGACGGAAGCGGTAAACCAGGTGGCTTAAAAGCGGAAGAAAACAACATAGAAGCCCGTATTTTAGGCTTAGTTTCCTACTTCCAAGAGTTAACCCAACCCAGAGGAGATCGCCCTGCATTGAGTTTAGGGGAGGCTTTTGAAAAATGCGAATCTTACCGAGAAACTTGGTTCGATCCTAGTTTGGTTGACACTTTAGGGAACATTGTCAGACTAGCAGAAATGGGTTTGATGTGTTTACCCAGTCGTCCCAGTCAACTACCTGCTATTTGGTTAGAAGAAGCTACCAAATAAAATCAGAATTTTTGTACTCAAACAAGATAAATTTTTAGAGGGGATTATCATGAATACAACCATTAATTTGTTAGACATTCGTAACGGAAAAATTAAAGATTTAGCCAAGGTAGATTTGTCAGGAGTTGACCTCTCAGGGGCAGATTTAACGGGGGCTGATCTAACAGATGCAGTCCTCAGAACGAACTTACGAGGTGCGGATTTAACGGGGGCTAATTTAACAAATGCAGACTGTCGTAATGCCGATTTAAGAGGAGTTATTTTATCGGATATTCAAGCAAAAAATGTTAGTTTAGCAGGGGCATTTTTGGCTGGTTCTGTGTTAAGTCATTTAGATTTTACTGGGGTTGATTTTCGCGGTTGTGATTTGCGTGGTGCAACTCTAATCGGGACTATTTTACAACAGGCTGACTTGAGTAATACTAATTTATCGGGGGCTGATTTATCTCAAGCAGATTTAGAAGAAGCAATTCTCAATGGGGCGATTTTAAGAGGTACAAATTTGACCAATGCTAACTTATTATGCGCTCAAGTTGAACAGGCAATTATGGAAGGCACATTATTAACTAATACTTGTCTCGATGGAACTCCTTTAGATGATTAATAATTAGGAATTTCCATCGTTCCCTGTGTCACTAAAACAGAAGATCCACCCACCCAAATGTTGTTAATATTCCCCCCGCTTTTTTCTGTTTTTACCTCTAGAAAACTAGGTCTTCCCATCTCAAATCCCTGTTCTATTCGCCAGTGGAAAATTCCCTTTTCTTCTGTTTCACGGATGCCTAAGTATCCCCCAAAAGCAGTAGCAGCAGAACCTGTGGCTGGATCTTCTATGACTCCTAAACCTGGGGCAAACATTCTCGCACGAATATTTGATCCTTCTTTTTCGGGGTCAAAACAAAAGACATAAAGGGAAGAAGCCCAACTATTTGCTAATATTTGTTGCCAGCGATCGCTATTTAATTTTATCCGTTTTAATGCGTCTCTATTGTGAAGGGGAATAAACAAGAAAGGTATTCCACAAGAAACAGCTTGAGGGTAATATTTATCCTGTTTTAAGTCTTCTGTATCTAAGGTTAAAATTGATGCTAATTCTTCTACTGATGGAGTTTGATTAGAAAATTCTGGCAGTTGTGGTGAGGTTAATTCTGTGTAAATAGGCTGCTTATTTTTGAATTTAACTTTAACTAAAACTAATCCTACTTCTTCCTCAAAAACAATCTTATAATCATCATTCTTGTTGATTGTATTATCAGTAAATCCTAAAATATAAGCTGTACCTAACGTGGGATGTCCCGCAAAAGGCAGTTCTTGGGTTGGTGTAAAAATACGCAGTTTTTTAGTAGCATTATTAACAGTGGGGGGAAGAATAAAAACCGTTTCTGAGAAGTTGAATTCTGCTGCTATTTTTTGCATAATTTCAGAAGATAACCCTTCTGCGTTGGGAAATACTGCTAGTTGATTTCCTCCAAATATAGCATCAGTAAAAACATCAACAGTATAAAATGAATAAGTCATCATCACTAATAATATAAATTAAACTGTTTTAATTATCTATCAATTGTTTTGCTATGTAAATACACTGTTCTAACCTGCATTATTCATGAAGAAAAAACAAAACAAAAAAATAAGCAATTAGCATCAAAATTGATTTGGAAAGAAATGGATCGCAAGAAAATAGCTAATATGACCAATAAAACTCTTAAAAACGAGCTAAAAAAGCTAAAATTATGGTATCTTCTCAAAAAGCCAGGGGTCACTCGCTGCGAAAACTTAGGCCAAA
>NZ_JARVCN010000238.1:0-5023 GCF_038442745.1 Crocosphaera sp. Alani8 | reverse complement strand
GGTTTTATGAACATGGTTTGGAACTTTGTCTCGTCAGGTGCAAGATGTGAGTCTAGGTAAGGGTGGAGCAAAATCCTTGTCTGGTTGCTGTATCTGGGCATTCTGGCGAGGGGGAATAGAGGCTAAGGCTCCAAGTTTTTCGATAGAGTCAAAGATGTGGTGAGTATCGTAGGCTCCATCAGCACTAACTTGTTCAATATTTCCTTTAACTCCTGAGATGAGATCGTCGAAAACCTCACAATCGGCCACATCGTTGCTGCTAAACACCGCGGTCACAATTTCTCTACTTCCTTCATTGACAGCTAAATGCAACTTTCTCCATGTTCGTCGCTGACACCAACCATGCTGTCTAACTTTCCATTCACCTTCTCCGTATACTTTCAATCCTGTGGAGTCCACTACGATGTGTCGTGCTTCAGGCGAATAGATCACGGGCATTTCCACTGTTACTGTTCTGAGACTACGGGATACCGTTGTGTGGTCTGGAACAGGCAAATCAATCAGCATCAAGTCAAACAATGATTCGAGAAAACCCTCAGCCTGTCGTCCTGGTAAGTTAAAAAGGGATTTTATTGTCTCTGTTGTAGCGCACCGCAAAGCGGATCTGGCTTCGCCAGATCGCCACATCAGTATAGAGAGGGGAAGCTCCACGTTTTCCTGTTTTCTTTGGATGAATCCAATTAGCGATCGCCTCTTCACTGACCCAAAAAGTGATACTTCCTCGCTGTTTAAGAGCAGCATCATATTCACTCCAGTTCCGAATACGGTAAGTTGTCTTGGACGGTTGACTCATTGATCGCTTTTCTACAGGGGGGTTTTAAGGATAGCACGCTTCTGTCAACCTGAGCTATTCATGCAACAAAGCCCTTTTTCATTGGTTTTTCTTTATCCTTACATTTATAAGTCTATTGTCCAAGCCATAGCATCCCAAAAACGAAGCTCATAAGCTTGAATGAGGCGAACACTCCTAGCAATTTTTTCTTGAGAAACTCCAGCCTCAAGACCGAGACTAATAGCCTTAATTATTGTTTCCTCATCAGTTGAAGATGATGCTTCAGCAAAAATATCGAAAAACCGAGTTTGTGAAGCACTAAATCCATAATGTTGCCGTAACACTTTACTCATCTTTTGGCAATTAGCTCCCCAAAGGGGAAAATTGACTCCTAAGCCAGCAACAATCTCGGCCAAAGAGGCATGAGTGGCTAAAGATGACATATAGAATCCATACCCTAAAGCATCTGGATCAGTTTCATAAGTTTCAAGAAACTCTTCACTCATTCCTAGTGTTTGTGCTAACAGCACTAAGGCATCAGAAGCCTCTATTTCTGAGTTAAGCATCATATCAAAATAATGTCTTAACTCTGTGTTGGCAAATCGTTGTTGCATCTGGGCATTAGCACCAACAATGCTGTGCATTAAATGATATTGATTACCAATAAATGAGCGCAGAACTGAGTGAGGTGTTTGCCCTTGCTCAAGACTATTGAGATAGGGGTGATTAAGGATTTTTTGCGCGACTTTTTGTTGGTTAGTCCGAATCTTTTCAAGTAAAACTTTAGCTGTGTGAGTTGTTAATTGATTATTAATTGATAAAGTAACCATTTTTCATCTCCTTCATTTAACTTTTCAAGATATTTTTAGACTAAACAATCCTGATGACAGGGAATCAACATTTTCATGACTTAGATGTGTCACTTGTTCTAAGTCGTTATAGAGTAGTATTTTTCTATTACCTAATCACTGAGTAGCAATCGCCCTTGCCCATCCCCGTCTATTCCTCGTTCAAATCCTCGATCCGCTTGCGGATCTGGCGGAGCCAGCTCGCAGCGATGACAAACGAAGCTGCTGGGTGATTGAGCATAGATTCAATTGCTACTAGATTCCTTGCTCCCAATGAGAATCATTATCTTATCGTCTTTTCAAGAGACTTCTCACCCTCAATGAATAACTTCAATGAAAGTCAAACCAATCATCCCCAGAACATAAAGTAACAGAACAAACGCTGAATCAATCCCCATTTTCCATACTTGGTGATTAGAGCGAAATAAGAGTCCAGTCAAATAAACGACTGTTAGCAGAATCCCTAAACAACTCAGATAGAGTTCTTGATGAGTAGCATTGGGCAAAATAGACTGACCTGATAAGAGGGAGGCTACCAAGAACAACACAGGAAGAAACCCATTGCCTCCAAAAATATCGCTAACCGCCATCTCATAATCCTCTAAACCCACAGAAGCTAACCCCGTGGCTATTTCCGGCAAAGATGTAATCATAGCTAAAACAGTGGCTCCAAATAATTGTCCACTAATTCCACTTCTGTTTGCAATTACATCACTACTAGGGTGTTGAAAATCGGCAAAAATGGCTAAAATTATTGTACACAACTTATATGTCCCTGGTTCTAAATGCCGGAGCATTTAGCTGCTGATGAAAAGCACAGTAGATAGCGAGGAGAAAAAGTTTATTTGCCAACTGTAGCAGCGAAAGGTTGCATTTTAGGCATGGATATTGTCAAAAATGCGGATACAGATTCTTTGACGAAGGGTTACTCAACTTTTGCCTCGGAAGTCAGCAATATTGACCCTAATTATTCCCCCCTTTCAGTCAATACAGATGGTTGGGAAGCTACTCAAAATGCTTGGAAAAACTTATTTCCTAATGTGTCCTTGGTTTTATGTTTTCTCCATCTAATTATAGGAATTAAAGACCATATAAGGCGAGATAAAGTATTATCAAAAAAAATAACAGACAAATTATGGAAGATTTATAAAGGGGCAAACAAGAGACAATTTTCTCAAAGATTACGAAGGTTTTGGGAATGGTCAATGAAAGAGATTATGCCCTCAAAAGTTCGCTCCAAGATTGAAAAAGCCAAAGCTAATTCTCATCAATATCAGCAAGGTTATAATTATTCCAAGTGTTACCGTACAAGCAATCAAATAGACCGAAAACATGAACTATAAAGACCGAATTCTCTTTCAAATGCAGTATTTTCATGGGTCAATTGATTCGGCAAGGTTATTTTTGCGGGCGATCGCGTTAATTTGGAATTTCCACCCCCATTGTCAGAAGACTTCCGCAAAATATAAAGGGTTAGGCCGATATTCTCCTTTTGAGAACATCAATTCATTCTATTACTCCTACAACTGGCTGGAAAATCTGCTCATTGCTGGCTCCATGAACGGTTGTCGGACTACTACATAAATATTTCAACTAAAACCGTTAGAACCAGGATAAATTATCTCCTAAAAAGAGCGTATTTTTCTGTGAAGTCGATAAAAATATATACTGTTTTTTTGCTTAATTCATCTTCTTAAAGGAACTCTATTCAAATGCAATTACCCTGGATAATAACCTTGACACAAAAGCTTTAGAAAAAGAAATAAACCATTTAGTTAAGCTTCAAGAAAATGACAGAATTAATTAACCTTTGATATCCGATAAAAAACTGCCTCTTGGGAGTGGAGCTATTGAAAGTTTAATTCGTCAAGCTATCAACTTAAGACTAAAAGGTAATGGAAAGTTTTGGATAAAGCATAATGCTGAAGCTATATTACACGCCCGTTGTCAGTGGCTATCTGGTAGGTAGTCTGAATTAGTTGATTCAATTTTAACGGCTCGAATTTATCCAGCTATTGAGTGATTTTAAATTCTGATTATTCTCTATCTTACTAATTATAATCATAAATTAATGACTTACATTTTAATAAAATATGGGTAGATTTTTGCTGTTTTTAAAGATTTTTTAATTCCTCAAATGGAAAGGATGGTTAAAAAACCTTTTTTTAAAGTCATCTGGGGCCATTCTCTGTGTTAACAGTGGTCAGGAGAGCTTCCTGTCCATCTGTGTCAAGCCCTTGTGTGGACTAGATTTTGTCGATGCGACATTTTTGCGTCGCTCCCTGTGTCACTTCCCATAGAGTGAGGTTAAACCAAGTCTCCGTTTTTTCTTGAACAAAAGTGTTTGTTTCGCCCAAGTGTTGGAATTGCGATCGCTTTTTATTGCCAGGGTTAGATTAGTGTAGATAATAATTAAGGATAAACCAGCATTAACTATTCAACTCAAGAAGTAATGGGATTTGGGTCTAATTGTAGGAGAAATTCCCTTTTCATCCACTCGATCTCCCCTACCAAAGTTTGCACCTGTGCCACCAATTCTCTGACCAACTTCGTTAAATCAATTTAATCTTATTTTTAAGAACTCATTTCTGACACTTTTTTTTCCAAAAGCTCTTAATAAGTTAAGCGCAGTCATTTTTACGGCGAGCGAAGATCCCAATGATGGGAGGATAATCCAAAAAAGCATCCCAGTAGCCCCGTTCAAAGTTTTTTCGTCCAGTTTCTGATAAAAATGGTTGATGCCATTCAAAAAGGTCAAAACCAGTTTGATAGAATATAGCTTCATGGTCTTCAGGCGCTATATAATAGTTCTTAAAACTAAATACAGTCCCATCTGGATTTTTCACATCATAGTTGATTGGCGTACCTTCTACTAACACCTGTGACTTCGTACTTTTCGACAAACCATATTTCTTGTAGGTCTCAAATTTTACCATCGGGTTCGCGGGATTATTGTTGATTCCAATAAAGCAACCACCCGGTTTTAAGTTAGAGAAAATACACCGACAAAACCGAGCTAATTCATCGCGTGTTTGAGCATAGTTGAGTAGATAACTGCCAAATACTAGATCAAACCTACCTAAATAAACAATTTTATTGACATCTCCCACTACATAGGCACAACCGAGAGGTTTTGCTCCTTCCTGTTGCCTAGCTAAGCGAATCATCTCTTGAGATATGTCTACTCCTACCACTGTTTTGGCTCCGAGCAACTTTAGTTTTCGACTGTAGAAACCCTCTCCACAACCTAAGTCTAACACTGTCTTGCCACGAATATCTCCGAGCAACTCCATCAGGGTCGGTAACTCTACATACTCGCGAAAAGGCAATTGTTTAGAAGCTTGATAGTCTAGCCTGCATTATTCATGAGAGAATTAAGAACAAGCATGAAAGCCTTATGCAA
>NZ_JARVCN010000237.1:0-5043 GCF_038442745.1 Crocosphaera sp. Alani8 | reverse complement strand
TTTAGTCCAAGGGATTACCCCCCCTATGGGAAAAGCTTTCTCGGAAATCACCTAAATGGCATCCCGACAATAATAAATCCGTTGAAGCTATTGGACGTATCCAATTAATCACCCAAATTTACCAGGAATTAAAGTCACAATGGTTTACAAAATACAGCCCTCTGATTCCCTTGGACAAAATTGGCATAGATAATCTTCAACTTGCTATGTCTCAGCAATTCCCTTGGTCTTCTCAGTCTTTCTGGGAGTAGTTAAACCAGTCACCAGTCAAGCCGGCATATAGTTAGGCATTTAAACTCACAACGGGACCCATACCCCTAATTACATTAAATGAGCGATGTGAGTTGGACAGGCATCGCCAGCTTGGACACACTCTTTTTCCTCACGGGGTAGCTGAGCTATTGTTTTAACTCAAAGGTTTTGGGGTCATACTCAGCCAAAGAAGGATACTTTAAAGAAGAAGTCGTTTCCAATGAGCCTAAACGATGACGATATTGCTCCAAGTAAGCTAATCGCTCTTCTTGTGAGGCACGGGACACTGCCCAAGCAATAAATGGGGGTAAAACTTCAAAACCCACAAAATGCAGAATACCATGATGAATAGGAAACAAAATTTGCTCCACGTCTCCATTGATTCCTGTCTGAGTGTACATCGTAGGGGGTCCGCCTGTCGTCAAGGACACCATGGCACGACGGCCTTTTAAGACTCCGTTATCGTACCATTTGCCTCCACCATACAATATCCCCATGGCCAACACTCGATCTACCCACCCCTTGAGAATGGCAGGTAATCCAAACCACCAGAGAGGAAACTGCATGATCAAAACATCACACCAAAAAAGTTTTTCTATTTCTTTTTGTACATCCTCAGCAAAACCCTGATGTTCACTGGCATACATTTCTTCAGCTTGTTGTTTTAAATAATCAGGGTCTTTTTGGGTCGTAAAATTACGTCGATCTGAAACCGGATTAAAATTCATCTGATACAAATCCGACAGTTCCACTTGATGCCCCTGTTCTTTTAGAAACTGCTGAGCAACATGGGTTAAAGCTCCATTAAAACTTTTGGGTTCGTGGTGAGCGTGAACAATAAAAATTTTCATGAGTCATAAATAATTCCACTCAATTTATAGGGTATCATCTTACATCGAACTCAGGTCCAAATGGAAGGTAAAGTTGGACAACCTGTCCAAAATCTTCTTCAAATCACACATATAATAAGGAAAAAGGAAATTTATGTTACCATCAAAGGTGACTCGGACTTATGCAATGACAACCCCCAAACCTTGTCAGGACTGGAAAGCAGCAGCAATAAGGAATGCTTGTGATCGGCGTAAACTCCGAGTCCTTACTACATTCGATACATACGAAGGAGATGGCCGATTAATTTCTTCAAGGGGATAGCAGAGGAATTATTAACTGTTGTGTTGAAAAGTAATGGGTTTTCCGAAAGTCCCAAACCAGGAATCATGTAGGATGTTGATTATGCCTTAAAAAGATTAACGATATGAAAATCATTGTTATTGGGAGTGGTTTCGGAGGACTATCGGTAGCTATTCGATTAGCAGCAACATCTCATCAGGTTACTCTGATTGAAAAACGAGATCAACCTGGAGGCAGAGCTTATGTTTATCAACAAGATGGGTTTACTTTTGATGGAGGTCCGACGATTATTACGGTTCCCTACCTCATTGATGAATTGTTTAGTTTAGCCGGAAAAGATAGGAAAGATTATCTAAATTTAGTTCCCCTTGATCCTTTTTATAATGTGCGGTTTCCGAATGGGGAAGTGTTTCACTATAACAATGATGCTGATGGCTTAATCGAGCAAATTCGTGAGTTTAATCCTGATGATGTGAAGGGTTATTATAAGTTAAAAGAAGCTTCAGACAAGATATTTAAGGCTGGTTTACCTTTAATGGCACAACCCTTCCATCAGTTTTGGGATATGGTCAAGGTGGCTCCCGATTTAATCCGATTGCAAACTTACAAATCCGTCGCTGGTTTTGTCAATCAATATTTGAAGGATGAAAAACTACGACAGGTGTTTAGCTTTCACCCTTTATTGATTGGGGGAAATCCTTTTGAGACTACTTCGATTTATGCCATGATCCATAAGCTCGAACAAGAATTCGGCATTTGGTTTCCTCTGGGGGGAACAGGGGCTTTAGTGAAGGCTTTCGTTAAACTATTTCAAAATAATGACGGTAAATTATTACTCAATCGAGAAGTTAAACAAATTGCCATTGACTCATCAACTAGACGAGCAAAAGGGGTTTATTTAGACCATTCAGAATTTTTAGACGCTGATATTGTTGTCAGTAATGCCGATGTAGCCTTTACTTATTTGAATTTAATTCCTGCTCAATATCGAAAAAAATGGAGCGATCGCTCCCTCAAAAAGTTACGCTATTCAATGTCCTTATTTGTTTTCTATTTCGGAACTGATATTCAGTATCCCCAGATGGCACATCATGAGGTTTTATTAGGCCAACGTTATCGCCCTTGGATTGAAGATATTTTTAAGCAAAAAATTCTGCCAGATGATTTCTGTCTTTATCTTCACCATCCAACGATTACCGATCCAACTCTAGCTCCTGTTGGGTGTGATAGTTGGTACGTTTTAGCTCCTGTGCCTAATTTACAAGGTCAGATTAATTGGAAACGCAAAGCGCAAGAATATCGCAATCGCATTGTGGACTATTTAGAAAAGCATTATCTTCCCAATTTATCTCAACACATTGTCACAGAACATTATATCGATCCACCGCACTTTCAAAATACGTTAAACAGTTATAATGGTTCGGCTTTTTCCGTTGAACCCACTTTAACTCAATCCGCTTGGTTTCGTCCCCATAATCAGAGTGAGGATATTGAGAATTTATATTTTGTGGGGGCAGGGACTCATCCTGGAGCCGGATTACCTGGGGTTCTCAATTCAGGTAAAATTGTCGCTCATCTGATTGAAGAGAAGGAGCATCACTAAAATTGAAGAATATATTGAAAGTTCAGTTTAAAGTAACTAATGCTTTACGAGGAGTCCCATGTGGGACTCTTTTTTTAGTCTTCTTCTAATAGAGCTTCTAATTTTTTTAGAAGGTTTTCTGCTTTACGCCACTTCTTCGTATCTTTCCAGACTTGAGACTTTTTTAATCGTTTTGTCACATCTGAAATCCTTTTTTGAGGAGTATCTATAGAAGCATCTGTCGAAGTTAAGTTCAATTGATTAATACGTTCTCGTATTTGGGATAAAGACCAATTTAGAGTGATAGATTCCTCTAACAAACTTTTTCGAGTGCTTTCATCTTCAATTTTAGCGATCATCTTAGCTTTAGTGTAAGCAATTTTTCCGGCTCTCAACGTTTCTAAAATATCATTGGGAAGCTTAAGTAAAGGCAAACGATTTTTTAGGAAAGATTGCCAAGTTAATCCTAAAAACTCGAAAATTTCGTTAATTTCTTGTTTGCCCATAACGTTATGGGCAGATTGGAATTCTTCATTTTTCGATTTCAAATTCCCTCGTTGAGAATGATCAAGACGGTTTAAATATGAGATAACTCCTTTTACATCTGTTTGAAGCTTAACAGAAAGTAAAGACAAAATACCTTCAGTTTCTTCAACAGGATTTAAGTCTTCTCGTTGCAAATTCTCGGTTAAAGAAATTAATTGAGCTTCTTGTTCAGTAAGTTGCTTGACAAATACAGGAACCCTTAATAGTCCAATAGTTTTAGCTGCTCGATAACGCCTCTCGCCAGCCACTAATTCATATCTATCTTCAACTTTTCTAACTAATAGAGGTTGTAAAATGCCTTCTTTTTTTATTGATGAAATCAAATTACCCATTCCTATTTCATCAAAATATCGGCGAGGTTGTTGAGGAGGTAAAATAATCTGCTCAAGAGAAACTTCTATGAAGTTAGTATCAGAAGAGGTTGTCAAAGGAGAAAGCTCATCATCCTTAAAAAGAACAACATTTCTTAAATTTCTTTTTGGAGGAATATTAGACATAAGCAACAGGATGTGTTAGTGATTCAATTTGAGTAGTATATTCGTCAAATAAACTTTTAATAGCTTTATTACTTTTTGGAGTAAGAGCAAAAGGCTTACCATATTCTGTTGCTTCAGCTATTGCTGTTGTTCTAGGAAGCGGGGAAAAAATGGGAGCGATTACACTGAGTTGTTCGTAGAGAAGTTCAAGAACCCTCTGCTCTGTTTTATTAATTTTTGAAAATTGAGTAGGAATAAAACCTAAAATTTCAAGTTCAGGATTAATTTGCTTTTGAGTTTTATGAACAGTAGACAGCAAACTATCTGTTCCTACAGTTGCCTTAAATTGAGTTTGAATAGGAACAAGAACGTAGCTAGAAGCCACTAAACCAATTAAAGACAACATTCCTAAACTGGGAGGACAATCTAGCAAAATATAGTCATAGTTATCAAATGATGGTTGTAAAACATTTTTTAAACGGTATTCTCTTAACGAGGCAAAAATTAATTGCTGTTCAGCATTTGCTAGTAACAAGTTAGCTGGAACTAAGTCAAGATTTTTATACTGGTTGTAAATTGATAGAGAAATGACACTTTGCCTAATAGATTCATCAAAAACAAGAGAATCATAAATTGTTCTTGGTAAATCAGATGGTTCTAATCCCATGAAACTTGTTAAAGATGCTTGTGGATCTAAATCCACTAATAAAACTCGATACTCTTTTTGACTTAGATGATAACCTAAGTTCTGCGTAAGAGTAGTTTTGCCTACCCCACCAGCTTGGTTAAATAGAGAAATGATTATAGGTTTTTTCATGAAATGCTCCTTAAGGCCAATCAACAATTAGCTTTATTTAATAGATTGTTAGAAAATTCAACAGTTCCCAAAAGAAAACTTTTTAATATAATCTCACAGTACAACCAAAAAAAATTACTAGATTGACAGAAGGAGACTTAATCGTTCAACCAATCTCGTATATCGTTGCCGACGATGACCTTGATTAACAGCGATCGCAATCGTCTTAGAGTCCCCAAGGATGATAGCTAGTTTCTTAG
>NZ_JARVCN010000236.1:0-5072 GCF_038442745.1 Crocosphaera sp. Alani8 | reverse complement strand
TTCTGACCTTATTATACCCTAATTTTGCTCATATTTTAGATGCGTTTGCCCTGTCATTATTGTCTGTAACTATCTCTGTATAAAGGTTATAGCTTTGATCTTAAATTAGGCGATCGCTTATTCTCGTAGCGTTACGGGTTTAATAAAAGTATTGCACATTTGAGAGGAGGAAAGAAATAAAGGAGACAGCAAAGCTAGAAAGCTAGATTGCAGAATCCTCTCATCTTTCCATACTCTGTTAGCTTTAGGGATTACCTCCAAAGAATGTTTTAAATCCTGTTGTAATAATTGCTCCTGCTACTAATACTATTAATGCCCATACTTGGCTTGTTTGTGTTCCCTCGACTTTTTTTAGTCTACTATCAATCCCTTCTATTTTCTCTGTAAATTTTGCTTGTCCTATCTCTACATTAGTCAATCTTTCTTCTATTTTGTCTAATTTTCCCTCTACTTTCTCAAATTTAGATTCAAATTTTTTGTCCATATCATCTAGCTTAGATTCAAATTTTTCGTCCATTTTGTCTAATTTATTGTTAATCTCCTTCAAAATTTCTGCTATTGGGTAATCAACTGTTATGGGTGTTTGGCTCATGAGTTATACTCCTAATATGATTGTTTTTGCTGTCCCCTGATTACTTTCTGGGGGGCTGTTTCTATTTTATGCCATTTTCCACTTTTTCTCATCTCTCTTTATCTTTTACTTAACTTTTTCTTCGCCATATCTGCTATACTAAAGATAAGGATATAGAAAACTACAATTATGGCTAACTTTGATGGTGTGAAAACTAAATGGTTAAATGAGTTTTTAGAGAAGAATATTCCCTTAGTTGCTCATTTAACCCCTGATACTCTCAACTGGGAAGATAAAGCGAATGTATTTGCTCTTTTACTAGAGAAGACTTTATGCGATCGCCAACTCAATTCCCCTTCACAACAAAAGAATGTCCGTTCTCAAGTTGCCCATGTTCTTAAGCAATATCACCCTCAACATCCTGCTATTGCTCATCCTTACGTCCTTTTATCTTCATCTACTTATACTCAATTAAATATTGAACAATTACAGAAAACCGATGAACGGCAAACTAAGTTCTTTTCTGGAGCAAACGCGATCGCTCTAGTTGATAAGGCAGCTTCTCTGATTGAAAGCAATGACCCCAATGAAGTGGCGGCCGGCTTAGCGGTTCTCATTGGTCGTAGGATTAGTGAGATTCTTATTTCCCAGTTTGAAGAGTGTACCCCTTATTCTCTATGGTTTTCTGAACCGGTCAAGAAAAGTAGCTTGATGCCACCGTTAGAAATCCCTACACTAATTGAAGCCTCCTTAGTTTTGAAAGCGATCGCCCGACTCCGTGATATTTGGAATATCGATGACCTCATGAACAAAGCCTCTTCAGAACGTCAACTTAAACAGGCTATTAACCGACGCTATGAGGATGTTCCTAAAGCGGTTCGTCGTCACTACAAAGACTTAATCCCTGGACGAGAAGCTGATAATGATTCTGGTCAAAAGCTTTACACTCATCTTTTTCGTGCTGTTTATGCTGAGATTGCCTCTTACTTCTATAAACCCTCTACTGTCCCAACTCACTGCTTCAAGGCTGAAATTCAAGGACATTTCTCTATCAATGCTAATGGTAAGGTTCGCTCCTATACCTCACGCCCTCATTATGACGACTATCTCATTAGCGACCGCCTCCCCGACCAAGATGGTATTAAATTGTCTCTCCGTGATGTCTCTGTTCTGTCGGCTTTTTTCGACAAAGATATCGATAAGGATAATGAAAAAGATATCGAGGACAACATACAATCCAAAACCACCGTTATTCACACTGATGAACCGAATGACAAGAGTGAACCCGAACCAGAAATAAAGATGATAGAGCATATTAACTCCGAACTCCGAACTCCAAACCCCGAACTCATGATGACCATGTTGAAACAACAGTATGATTTAGCCGTGGAGAGTAATCAGGAAAAGTATCAAGCTATTATTGAGGGTAAAGATGCTTTGCTTGCCCAAAAGGATACTTTAATTGAGGATAAATCTCAACAGGTTGATTTCCTATCTGAACAATTAAGATTAGCTAGTGAGCGGAGTTCAACTCCTTCTTATCCTGATTTATCATCAGAGAATGAACAACTTCGCCTACAGATCGAATCCCTTAATACTAATATTGAACAACTTGAGCAAAAACTACGAAATACTGAATCTCAACGAGATGAGGCACAGGATAAAGTCGCTGAACTTGAAGCTATCATAGAACAATTTAAAACCCTTCTTGACCCTAATCACACTACTGATAATCGAACTCATTCAAAGACTCATCATCAGAGTGAAAAGTCTGAGAATACATTGAAAAAAACACCTCGTTCTCAACCTGTTATTGATCTCGATCTAGATCCTAGAGCGGACACTGTTGACCGTGCTATTAATGCTATTAAGACTTATAATAATGATCCCAACCGTACTTATCAGGAAAAGTGGTATCTTTCTAATCCTATGGTTGCTGATTTAATTCGTTCTTCTGGTTTTCAAGTTGCTGGTAAATTTCTTCAAGAATACCTTAGATATCGCTCTGTTGACCTCGAACAACATCATCAATTTCATCAGCTTTCTGTACGTCATAATGCTAAACATGACCAGCCTATTTCTCACTTTATTTCTATGACTTAACTCCCTGTTCTTTGTTAAAATCAGATTTTCTCTATTATAATACATTAATACTAAATGATGACTTTTCATCTAACTCAACTCGATTCTCTTACTTATGATCAAGCTGAACCTCTCTTAGAAACTTATATTGAGGGAGCCATTGAAACTTTTGCTCATTCCCCTGAAGGACAAGCCTATTTAGAAACCAATGAAACCCTTGGCAGTTGGATTGGAAGTTTTCTTGAATTGGCTTATCTTTATGAAGAATATACTCTCTCCATGATGGCTTTTCCTCATGTTCAAGAAATCATGGAAAGTCTTTTTCCTCGTAAAATTACTTTATTAGATCCTTCTCAAGCTGATGATGCTATTCCTGAACTTCTCTGTTTTTGGCAGTTTTTAAAACGCCAATATAAGTTGAAAAAAGCTGATTCTATTATTAAATATTTGGCTTCTATTGAATCGACTTTTCCGAGCCTGATGAATGATCCTCATAGTGGTGGTTTTCTCAAAAATCTTCTTCTCCAAGGTCATGAACTTGGCTTTGATATGACTAGCGAAGAAGGACTTCAAGCTTTTCAAGAACATTTTAATGCTCAACAAATATCCGACTCTGACCATGACGATTCTGATGTCTCTTCTTCTACTTCTACTATTCCTCAAAAATCTGAGTCCGTCCCCAAGGCTATGCAAGCTAAATATGATCAAATTATTACCCTCACCAATGAGTTTGCTTCCCAATATCTTAATGACGAATATGCACAACTCATTCGTGCTGCTACTGCTGCCTTAGCTCGCAAACGTCCTTCTCCTCTTTCCCGTGGCCAGGCTAAATCTTGGGCTTGTGGTATCACTCATGCTATCGGTATGGTCAATTTCCTTTATGATTCCTCTCAATCTCCTCATGTCAGTGCTGGGAATTTATACAACGCTTTTGGAGTTAGTTCTAGTACCGGACAATCTAAGTCCAAACAAACCAGAGATTTATTAGATATGTTTCAATTTGATCCCAATTGGACTTTACCTAGTCTTATCGATCGCAATCCTATGGCCTGGATGATTTCTGTTGATGGACTCATGGTTGATGCTCGCACCATGCCTCGTCCTATACAAGAAGCTGCCTATGCTAAAGGTTTAATTCCTTATCTTCCTTAATTGGTTTGTTTTTCCAGGTTTTATACATTTATATTTTATACAATTTCGTTGTTCTTATGTTGATTTTCGGTCCTCTTCTTCTGCTATACTATACACAACTTTCCTGTTGTTAGTTTCTTTTGATTATGAACGACTCTAACTCTTCTCCCATGCCCATTTCCCGCCAACTCCGCTATCAGAAGCAATGTCGCGACAATTGGAAAGAAAAAGCTCTCCAAAAACAACAGAAAGTTCGGGAATATGTCCAGCTTACTCGTTCTTTGAAAAAAAGTCGTGATAACTGGAAAACTAGGGCTAAACAGGCTGAACAACGAGTTAAAGATTTAGAACAACAATTAGCTAATTTATCTTTTTCTGATTCTGACTCTGAGTTAGATAATCAAGATGATGAAGACTTTTCTGATCGGATTGCTCATCATCATTACTCTGTTTCTACTATCTCTCTTTCTGTTCAGCAGATCATCACTGTTGGACACAGTTATCGGGGTGTTGCTAAAACAATGGAGCTTCTTTCTCCTAAGTTTTCTCTTGATTCTCCCCATTATAGTAGTATTAAGTCTTGGGTCGAAAGAATTGGTCTTTATGAGTTACAACGACCCAAAGAAAGACGGGATGATTGGATTTATCTAGTTGACTTAACCCTTGAACTGGGTAATTCTAAAGCTTTAGTTATCTATGGCATTCCTCATACTTTTTGGCTGACACAAATTCTTCCCAAAAAGAGAGCTTTAAAGCATACTGATGGTCAAATTCTCGCTCTTGAAGTTACCATTAAAGCTACTAGCGATTGGATTCATTCTATTCTGGAGTCTGTTAGTCAAAAAGTTGGTACTCCTCTTCAAATTATTTCTGACCATGCTAGTAATCTTAAAAAAGGGATTCAGCTTTTTCAAAGCCATCATTCTCAGGTTATTTATACTTATGATGTGACTCATGCTATGGCTAATTTATTGAAAAAACAGTTGTTTTCTAATGATATTTTTCAAAACTTTTTATCTGATTGTCATCACTGCCGTCTTCAAGTTCAGCAAACTGAATTAGCTTTTGCCTCTCCTCCTCCTCAAAGAACTCAATGCCGTTTCTTTAACCTTGATCCTCTTCTTCGTTGGGCTAACTCTGTTCTTCGTTATTCTTTTTCTTTCTTTTCTCCTCTTGAACCTAATTTCCATCAACTTGAACTTTTTAATCGGTTCTTTGATAAATTTACTTGGATTTTTTCTTATCGCAAACTCATTCGCTTTTGGACTTACCTTCTTCAGTTGAC
>NZ_JARVCN010000235.1:0-33202 GCF_038442745.1 Crocosphaera sp. Alani8 | reverse complement strand
GCATAAGGCTTTCATGCTTGTTCTTAATTCTCTCATGAATAATGCAGGTTAGCTGTGGCCGGAGCAGTCTATGGTTTACAGAATCAGGCCAACAACTCTAACCCCGAAGATACTCCTTCTCCTACTGAGAGCGCATGTATTGTTGATGAAGTCAACCTAGAAGAAAAACGTTTTAGTAGTGGAGAAAGAGAACTTTTTTCTGAGAATAACACTAATAGGGATTTAAATTGGGGGATTAATGAGTTCAAATCGGGCAAGTATAGGGATGCAAAAGAGTTTTTTGGAAAAGCAAGAGATGCAGATCGCGTAGATCCCGAAGCAAAAATTTATTACAATAATGCCTTAGCAAGAGAAAATGCAAATCCCTTCAAAATAGCTGCTGTAGTACCCATTGACAGTAGGGGAACTTCTGCAAAAGAAATTTTGCGGGGGATAGCAGATGCTCAGGATGCCTTTAATAAGGCTCAAGGAATAGGAAATAGTTTGTTAGAGGTAGTTATTATTAATGACGGTAATGATCCTACCATTGCTGCTAGGGTAGCTCAATATATCAACGAGGATGGGGAATTCTTGGGGGTGATAGGCCATAATTCCAGCGAGGCCAGCAAAGCCGCTTTACCTTGCTATCAAGAGAACAGTATAGCTATGATTTCTCCTACTGCCACAAGTACATCTCTTCAAGGGGGTAACTTTTTCAGGACAGTTGCTAATAATAAAGAGATGGCAAAAGTCATGGGTAAATATGTCAAAAATGACTTGAAGAGTGATAATGTGGTTATTTTTTACGATGATAAAAGCAATTATAGTAAAAGTTTTCTAGAAGAGTTAGAAAAAGATTTGGATTCTGCAGTAATTAAGAATAAGATAAATATTAACCCACCTGACTTTGATGTTGAAGACAACGTTGAAAGAAATATCCCGCAAACTGAAGAAGAGAAGAAAAAATCAGTGGCAATTTTATTACCTAGTACGGAAACAACATCGGTAGCAATTAGAATTGCTAAGAAAATTGATAAGCAGATCGATGTATTAGGTAGTGATACACTTTATCTTCCAGATACTTTAATTCAGGGAGGGAATTCTATTGAGGATATGGTAGTAGTTACCCCTATCACCATAGCTGAGGATTATCAACAATCAGCGGCAACTTCTTGGGGGGGATATATTAATTGGCGTACAGTATCTGCTTTTGATGCCACTCAGGCTTTGATTGAAGCTATCAACAATGCCGCAGATGATTACAATAACCCAACTCAAAAAGATATCCTCAACCAATTACCCTTAATTAATAACAATGGAGTCAAGTCAGAAGCCTCAAATAAACTCTTAACATTTAAAGACGGGGAACGGGTTTCTGAGCCTGTTTTGGTAAGAGCTAGTAGCAATGCTCCTGCCACTCCACAAGGTAGTGAATTCGGCTTCACAGAATTATCTCCCTAATTAGTCATAATTGAAGAACTATTTATGGAACAACAAGAACAACAATTGATTGATCGGCTAATTTCTTTGGAAAACAGATTCCAGACTCTAGAAAAATCCCTCGAAGCAGGAAATCATCCTTGGGGAATGCTTAACGCTTCTCGGGTTACTGGAGCCTGGAAACAGGAGAAATTTGCTAAATTAAATATTACTCAACAGCAGTTAGTAGACTTATACAAAGATTGTCCTCAAATCTTAGCTGAAGTTGCCATAGAAGTATCTTTAACTGCTCAGACTTATCGCCAACGTCAACATGGGCAAATTTATTTAGAAAAAGTTACTCGTGGCAATTATTGGTTGATAGGGACGGAACCAGAAAGTTATTGGTTAGTGCCAAAAGACACCATTAAAATTAATGTTCAATCCGTAAAAGTTACTGAACTTTTATTTGATTGTAAGAAATATGAAGCTTCTCAAAACAGAGAATTTACCCTGATTCAAGCAGCGGAGGTTTCTCCTCATATACATGGGGAACAGTGGATGTTGAAAAACCCAGGGGAATTGGATTTTAGTGAGAGATCTGTGGGTTCTCAGTTGAGAGAAGAATTAGTCAGAATAAGAGAAGAAAGATTGCAAGTTAGTTTTAAATTGAAACAGTTAAATAAGGATTTTTGGTGTTTTAAATATGAATTAGAAAAGTTAATCGAAGCACAAAAACAAGAAGTTTCTACATTGCATCAGCAGCTAATTGCATCTAAGGAAGAACGTCAAGAACTTCAGCTTAAAACACAAGGATTAGAGCAACAACTATCAATATTGCATCAGCAGCTAATTGCATCTGAAGAAGAACGTCAAGAACTTCAGCTTAAAACACAAGGATTAGAGCAGCAACTATCAATGGCGAGTAAGGAACGTCTCAAACTGGAAAAGAGAGTTGATTACTTGTTTGAATTAATGAATAAGGAATCTTGAATAAATTAATTAGTATTTGGATACTTTCAGATTGAAAAAGTGCCGAATTTATAGAACAATAATTTTATCAAGACTTAACGCCGAACACCGAACTCGGGTAACTATCCATTTTCCTTTGCTTTCATCGCATAATCTCTAAATCTTTCGAGATCAGCCATAATAGTTGATTCTACCACTCTACCTAAAAACAGGTTATCCATTAATTTCCCTAACCATCCAGGAATACCATAAGCAACACTTAAGCGAACAATGCTACTACCTTGGCGATCGTAAAAGCGAATTGCTCCACGATTGGGCAAACCATCTACCGATTCCCATTGTATGATTTGATGGGGAGTTACCTTTAAAATTTTTGATAACCAAGTAAACTCTAAGCCACCACTGGCTAATTTCCAGCGTGACAATTCTGGGTTTTCATCTAATATCCTAACTGAGTCGATCCACTTCATCCATTGTGGCATTTGTTCTAAATCTGACCATAATCCCCACACTAATTCTATGGGAGCATCGACTTCAATTTGTACGCTATGTTCTAACCAGTTAGACATTTTATCTTGACAAAATTATTAAAAGTAGGGTTAGGAATCCCAACCCTACCCTTCATTTTAGCCAATTGTAGAAACTTGAGGGGATTTTTTAATGGTTTCTGCTGTTTCTAAAATAACTTGTGCTGCTTGTTTCCCTGAAATAGTAGCTCCTTCCATACTATCGATATAGTCTTGTTGGGTATAACTTCCTGCTAGGAAAAAGTTGGGAATGGGAGTGGACTGAGAAGGTCGATAAACATCCATTCCTGGGGCTTCTCTGTAGAGAGATTGGGCCAATTTAACCACATTATACCAAGTCATATTTAAGTCTCGCGATGAGGGAAACAACTCGTGAACTTGTTTTAAAACGTGGTTAGCAATGTCTTCGTTTTTTGCTTTGACAAAGGGATCACCAGGGGTCAAAACTAATTGTAATAACGATCCTTCTCCCTCTTTATAATAGTCCCCAGGACTACTCAAAGCTAAATCAGAGAAACAGGAAAAATCAGCATCCGCTGTGTAGAGTAAATTGTCAATTCCGGCTGCTTTTTCTAGCTGTTTACGTTTTTTTTCGTCTTCTAACTCTGTTACCCAACCGTCAAATCTCAATTGCACCGTTGCGACGGGAACCGCCTCCAATTGATAGATGTTATCAAACAGGGGAAACTTACGCCAAGCACTCGGTATTAATCTTTGAATTCCAGGAACATCGCAAGCACAGACATAAGCATCGGCGGTAATAGTTTCTTCTTTTTCTCCAGAGGCAACAACTAATCCTGTAACCTCAGTTTTATCGCTATTTTCTGTGTATAAAACGTCCCTTACTCTGCGTCTGGTATGAATTTTTACTCCACGACTTTCTAGATAATTTGTGATAGGTTTATGGAGGTATTCATGGGGTGATCCTTCTAACATTCTCAGGATAGAAGCCTCTGTTTTTGTGGCAAAAAAGAGAAAAATGGTTAACATACAACGGGCGGAAATATTCTCTGTATCGATAAACCCTAAAGCATAGGCGATGGGGTTCCACATCCGTTTTAAACTTCCATTGTTACCCCCCTGCTTACGAAACCAGTCGGCAAAACTGATGGAGTCTAGGTTGCGAATAGTTTTCATCGCGCCCTCGAAGTTGACTAAACCGGGTACTAGGGGACTGGTTCCCAGAGCCAAAGAATTGGCCATTTTGTCGATAGCTGAAAGTTGGGAGGTGGTAAAAAACGCCTTTAAACCGTGCAAAGGTGCGCCGACAGCAAAACGAAAGTCTAACTCCCCAATTCTACCCCCACGGTTAATAAAGGTGTGGGTGTGTTGTTTGAGGCGTAAATTATTGATCGCCCCGACTTTTCTCATTAAGGCAAAAAGGTTATAGTAACAACCGAAAAAGACGTGTAAACCCATTTCGATGTGATTTCCGTCTTTATCTACCCAACTACCCACTTTTCCACCGACGAAAGGACGAGATTCAAAGATTTCTACTTCGCAACCCGCGTCCACTAAGTCGATGGCCGTGGCCATACCTGCTAAACCTGCACCAACGATCGCAACTCGCATTCTTTAGTTCCTTGTCTCATTTTCTTTACATATTGTAATCATATCAAATAATAAACCTGAGTTCGGAGTTAGGTTATAATCTGGGGATAAGTATTAAGTTAAGACAACATTTATGGTTGACTACGAAAAAGTGTTAGTAAGATAACCAGCAATACCACCATGATTTAATCATAACTGCTCTATGTCTCCCTTACCCGAATATCGTCCCCAAAAACTGTCTTTAGGTGCCTTGGAAACAGAAATTTTAGAAATTGTCTGGGACTTTGGCCAGGCCACGGTTAAGCAAATACACGACCACATTTTGGCTGATCCAGAAAGGGAATTAGCCTATGCTTCTGTGACCACTGTTTTGAACCGTTTAACGAAAAAAGGCTGGCTCAACTGTTGCAAAACCAATAAAGCTTTTACTTGGGAACCTTTAGTATCCCGAGAACAAGCCAAAGCTTTACAAGCTTATGAACAATTACAACAATTTTTGGCCATTAGTAACCCAGATATGGTAGCATCCTTTGCTGATAGTCTAGATGCAACCAGTTTAGAACGATTAGAAGCGATCGCAACTCGTCTTCAGGCCATTCGTCGTCAAAGGGGGAATCCTTAACCATGCACTTAATGATGATTGTTGTAGCTTTAGCGGTTGCTTTTGGCATACGGTTTTTATATTCTGTGTGTTCTTATGGTATGAGTTGTTGGCAACGATCGCTGATTGCTTTTTTAGCACCACCTTTATTATTATTAATGACTGCGATCGCCGTTATTTCTATGGGTTATCATGGGGAAATGCTAGGTTTCCCTGCCAGTCGCTTCAGTTATTTATTAGCAGTTTGTTTTTTAATATTTAGCTTTATCCGAGGGTTAGAAATTACCTATCAGGGGTGGCTTTCTACCCAAAAAGTAAAAGGATATCCTCGGAAAAATATTTATAATATCCCCACAAGAATTTTAGAAACCAATTTACCCTATAGCGCACAGGTTGGATTTTGGAATCCAGAACTGATCGTTAGTAACGGTATTTTAAACACTTTAGACGAAGAACATTTAAAAGCAGTTATTGCCCACGAACAGGCACACATTTACTACCACGATACTTTTTGGTTTTTCTGGTTAGGCTGGTTGAGACGTATTAGCTTTTGGTTACCTAAAACCGAGGAATTGTGGCGCAGTCTACTGTTATTAAGAGAAATTAGAGCGGATCAAAAAGCATCCCAAAAAGTTGACCCTTTAACCTTGGCAGAATGTTTACTTATTATTGCTCAAGAAATTAATAGAATAGCAACGGCCAACCCTTTAGGAGTATTAGAAGCAGGGTTTCATGGTATAGATTTAGATAACCGACTAGAAGAGAGAATCAATGCCTTATTTAATGAATCAGATTATATTAACTTTGAGGGCATCAATTGGTACTGTGTAATAATCACCCTACTACCTTTGATTTCTATTCCTTTTCACCGATAAAAATAGATTAACGTCTTCTAATTAACTCCGCTTGTTCGGGGGTTAGAGATGGTCCTTGACGGGGTAAAAAAGCGACGGGATTGACAGATTTTCTGCCCCCAGGACGAATCTCAAAATGTAAATGGGGTCCAGTGCTAAAGCCTGTACTACCCATTTCGGCTATTTGTTGACCTTGTTCTACGGTTTGACCCGAAGTTACCAAAAGCCGTTGGTTATGTCCATAAACGCTTACATTCCCATCGGAGTGACGGATACTAACTTGATAACCTAAACCTTTACTACTCCAACCTGCAAAAACCACTACACCGGAGGCTGCTGCCAGAATAGGGGTGCCAATGGGGGCGGCGATATCTAAACCTGCATGGAGATTACCAAAACGCATCCCAAAACCAGAGGTTAAGTTCCCTTGAGACGGCCAGATATAACCTCTGGAAGATACAGGGGTTTGGGGTAAATAGCGAGTAGAAGGAGGGTTCTGTAATTTGGTCCCTGTTTCTTCTTCAGCAGAGGCGATAACTATAGAGTGGGAGACTAAGGAGACAAAAACGCTCACACCAGCAACGATTAGTTTACTAGATAATAATTTCATAAATTCATAAGTGAGTGCAGGAGTAATCTCTTATATTCCATTAAGAAAGTTAAAGAGTTGTAAGCCACTGTAGCAGAAAATAGATTTTTGTAAAGTTTGACCCAGGGTCTTGAGTCTTTTAATCTGATGATTACCCAATATTTACCTTGATCTTTTAGACTGTTTCGTAGAGTATTGTCCCTTGATGGTGGAAAGACTGAAATTAAGATGTTACTAGCCTACAACCCGACGCAACCTCTGCTCCTGGAAGAGACAGAGGATGGACGACTACACTTTTATGAACGAGGGGAAACGATTCCCTTAGTTGGTGGAGGTGTTTGGCAAGTTTATCGTGGTGTTGCTCAATTGAGTCAGCTATCCCCCCAAGGAGACGAAATTTTGCTAGGATGGGCGCAACCTGGGACTTTTTTTGGTTCCTGGTTAACTTTTGTGGACTCCTATCAAGTGAAAGGGTTATCCGGTCTTTATCTAAAGTGGTACGGAATAGAAGATTTGAATAACTCTGCTGAGTTGAGTCAAATGGCTTTTACTCAACTGGCCCGAAGGATGCGTCAAACGGAAGCTTTGTTAGCCATTTCGGGATTAAAACGGGTTGAAGATCGTCTACAACAGCTACTTCATTTACTGGAACAAGAGTTAGGGGAAACCGTAGAAAAAGGGACTCGCATCAAGGTTCGTTTAACCCATCAAAATTTGGCCAACGCTATCGCAACCACCAGGGTAACGGTGACTCGTTTATTGGGAGAGTTTCAACGTCAAGGATGGCTTTGTTTTGATAGCAATCGTCACATTATTATTACTTCTGTCAAGTTGGATTCTGCTCCCAAGTCTCATCCCAGTTTCAACTAATTATAATTAATTTTTCCTGTGGGGTTTTTTCTGGGCAAAATGATTTTTAATTTGGTATATGTATTTTCTTCGCTGTCTATTAAAATTTGCCCTTGATGTCCTTGAACAATGATATCGTGGCTAATGGATAGTCCTAAACCTGTACCTTCTCCGGTGGGTTTTGTTGTGAAAAAAGGATTGAAAATTTTGTCAATAATAGTTTGAGAAATTCCTTGACCATTATCATAAATAGTAATTTCCACTTCCTCATCTGTAGCTTTTGTGGTAATTCCTAAAGTTGGTACAAAGCTATTGTCGAGGGATTTGCTTTTTTGATGAACTGCGTAACAAGCATTATTAATAGCGTTGAGAAAAACACGGCTAATATCTTGGGGAACAACATTAATTTCTGGAACATTACTATCATAATTGGTATCAATTTTAATTTTAAAAGATGGTTCTTTAGATCGCATTCCGTGATAGGCTAAATTGACCGATTCTGCTAATACATTATTAATATCGGTTAATTGTCGTTGTTCCGATTTCCCTTTGGAGTGCATCAACATTCCATGAACAATTTTATCTGCCCGTTGTCCGTGTTCATGGATTTTGTGAGAATTTTGTTTAACATCTTCTAAAATTTCTTCGATGTAATCGATTGTTTCTTCATCTAATTTCTCTTTTTGGGTTCCTATCTCTTCTTGTAATTCTTCTGTTAATTCCACACAAAGTTCTGCAAAGTTGTTAACAAAGTTGAGTGGGTTTTTTATTTCGTGAGCAATTCCGGCAGTTAATGCACCAAGAGAGGCTAATTTTTCTTGTGCAATAATTTGATTTTGCGTTGCTTTAAGTTGGGTCAAAGTTACATTTAATTGTTGATTTTTATCCCGCAATTCTTGGGTTCTCAATTGAACTTTCTTTTCTAGGGTTTTATTATATTCTTCTAATTGTTCGTAAAGACGAGAATTTTCTATGGAAACAGCAGCTGAACTGGATAAAATATTGACAATTTCTATTCTGCTGGGGGTAAAAGCATCTGTGGTTAAGTTGTTTTCTAAATAGATGATTCCGTTTAGTTTTCCTTGATTAAGAATAGGGGTACAAAGAATTGATTTTGGTTGATTGTTAAGAATGTATGTGGTTTGTGTGAATTCACCTTCTTGAGTTGCATTGTTTAAAACCACATTTTCTTTAGTGTTGGCTACATAATTAATAATGGAAATTGATAGGTTAATCTCGTGGTTATCGTTTTCAGAGTTATTTAGAGGAATTGATTGTAATATGGTCAGATTTTTATCCTCGATGTTTCCTTCAGCTTCAATAAACCAATTATTATTATTTTCTAGTAATAAAAATCCTTTCTCGGCCCCTGCATTTTCGATGATTGTTTTCATGAGTTTTTCTAACAGTTTCTTCAAAACAATTTCACCCGAAATAACTTGAGATGCTTTGAGAATACTATCAAGATCTAACTCTTCCACTAAGGCTTTTGCCGTTGCTTTTATTTTTAATTCTTCTGTAGGGTTAGTATTTGTTGCTAGTAGCTGAGGATAGGTTTCTTCTAACTGTTTTACTTTAACCGTAGCCCCCCAAATTTTGTAATAATAATAAGCATCTTGTAAATAATAATAAGCTATGTGGCCATAATTCTTCTGTAAGTAAAATTTGGCGGCTAATTCATGAGCGATCGCTTTTTCATGGACATAATCACTGTTTTCCAAGGCTGCAATTGATTGATCATAATAGTCTCTGGCATTTTGCTCTTCACCTAAGACTCGACATAATTCGGCTTCAATTAAATAAAGTTTTCCTAAATAGTGGCTAGGGTTATGAGTTGCCAAAAGTTTCAGATTCGTCTGACATTGAGTAATTTTTTCGATTATATTTTCTTGTTCTTCAAAAGATTTTTGATGGCAAATAGCTAAGTGGGTTAAGCAATAGTAAAAGAGAAACTTCGGAGTTCCTGGGGTTAACATTCCTCCTATATATTTCTCTCCTTCTATTGCACATTCTAAGGCATTTTCTAAATCACCCAATAAATAACAAATGGTAGTTTTATGAGTATAAATATGAAATAAAGCCAGATTATAATTACCTTGCTTATACAATGGAAGCATCTGATCTTCGTTAAATGCTTCCCCCACTAAACGACAAGGAAACTTACATTCATTGCGTAAGTTAAGCACAAGTTGATGATTCATTGCTAAGAAATATAGACTGTTCTTACTTTGCATTTTTCTAGCAGCTTGTGTGTACTTAGTTAATTCGCTTTTAACCTGATTTAGTTCTTTTCCAGTGGCAAATAAATAATTACAATATAATTGTGCATTCCACATCGCATACTCTACGTCACCTGTTTCTAATCCTTTTTCATAACCCAATCTTAAAGGATTTAATAGTTGATTTATGGGTTCTTTCCAATGTCTAATAGATAAAACAACAATAAAATAAGTTCGTGATTCTAATCTTTTCGCTGAAAGTTTTGATAATAACGATAAAGCTAGTTCTCCAAACTCATAACCATCATCAAACCTTTCACTGATTTGAGATAAAAGTTGACCATAAAAGGCGTAAGCAACGCAAGCTTCAGGGGAGTTTCCGTACTGCAAACATAGCTTAACTTGTTGGGTAACGGTGACAATAAACAGTGGAAAACTTGCTAAGTATGCAGCCATACTCATAGTAACTAAAATTCTCAAAGCTGCTATGGCTTTATCATCTTCGATAAGGGGTAAATTAACTAGGTTTTTAATAACTATATCTTTTAGTAAAGTGTTGGTTTCTTGTAAAGAATTTTGGATTTCTAATTTGGTTGGACTTTGAGGAATATCTATTTCTAATAAAGCTAACGTTGATAAGGATAATTCAATAGCTTCTCGCAACTTATTTTGGGCAGTAAATGCTTGTATTTTTATTTCATAGGCTTTAACTTTGTCCAACAGAAATGGTGTATTGTTGATAATAGTTGTAACTAAAGCTTCCATAATCTCAAACCTATTAGTTAAGGAAGCAGATTCGCTTGCTTCTAAATAAAGTTCTAAAGCCAACTGATATTTAGTTTCCCAAATTTTATCTTCTTCTAAAAAACTAATCGCAAACTGTAAATAATTTAAAGCCACTTCATAAGCTGCTGATGCTTTTGCTTTTTTTCCAGCAACTAAGTTTAGTTCAGCTAGTCTCTCATATTCTAAAGGATCATTGATCAGTTTATAACCAATATTAATTTGATTTACAACATCAAATATTTTTTCTTCTTGTTTTATTTTTGGGATGTAATTTAGTAAGAAAGTTCCTATTTTATAGTGTATTTCTTCTTGTTTCTGCTTAGGTAGCAAGGAGTAAGCTGCCTGTTGTACACGATCATGAGAAAATTGATAGCTAATTTTTAATGATTCGGGTATTTCTTGGCTTTCTTGATAATTATTAATGAGTTTATATTGATTATTTATAGGGGTTATCAATCCCTTTTCTAAAGCTTGTAGCAAATTTTCTGCTACTTCAATTTGGGAACAATGACTTACTTGTGCTATGGTCGCTAAATCAAATTTACTACCAATACAAGCAGCTATCTTGATACTTTCCTGTACTTCTGTAGGGATGTTTCTGATGTTATTTGTCATCAGGTCAACCACATTTTCAGTAATTTGTAAAGTTTCAATTTCATTCTCATCATAGTCCCATCTTTTTTGCTGATTTTGAAAAGATAAAACTTTATTTTGATAAAGAGACTGTAAAAATTCTTTGATAAAGAAGGGATTCCCATTGGTCTTTTTTCTGACTATTTCTGCTAAGTCTCTATATTTTTTCTGCTTTAACTTTACGGTTTCTTTTATTAATAGTTCAATGTGGGATGCCGCTAAGTTCTTAAGAACAATTTCTTGGATGATTACCCCTTGATTATGAAGATCATTTAAAGTCAATTTTAGAGGGTGTGCTAGGTCAATTTCATTGTCTCTGTAGGCACCAATAATTAGTAGAGATTGATCATCTAATACGGTGCTTAAAGACCTTATTAATTGTAATGAAGCCGTATCAGACCACTGTAAATCATCTAGAAAAATTACTAGAGGATGCTGTCTTTTAGTAAAGACCTTTAAGAAGTTTTGGAATACTAAGTTAAACCGATTTTGTGCTTCTTTTGGTTCTAATGAAACAACAGTTGGTTGGCTTCCTATAATTTGTTCAATTTCAGGGATAACATCAATAATAACTTGTCCATTAACCCCTAAAGCGTCTAATAATTTATCGCGCCACTGATTGATATTTTGATTGGATTCTGTTAATAATTGTTTAACTAATTCTTGACAAGCCTGTATTATGGTTGCATAAGGAATATTGCGTTGAAATTGTTCAAATTTTCCTGAGATAAAATACCCTTTTTTCTGAGCCACATAAGGGTAAATTTCACGAATTAAAACAGATTTGCCAATACCAGGATTTCCAGACACTAATATCATTGCATTGTGTCCTTGTGTCACTTTTTCAAAGGTATTAATTAAAGTTTCTATTTCCCTTTTTCTACCGTACAATTTCTGTGGTATTTTAAATTTATTAGATACATCATATTTTCCTAAAGAAAACATCTTGATTTGATTCTTTTCTTTTAATTGATATACACATTTCTGTAAATCATTTTTTATTCCTGCAACACTCTGATACCTTTTTTCTGGTGTTTTCGCCAACAGTTTGATAATAATATCCGAAAGGATAGGAGGAATATCTGCATTTATCTCATGGGGATAAGTCGGTTGTTTAGCAATATGAAAGTGAACTAACTCTAAAGGATCTTCTGTAATAAAAGGAAGTTGCTTAGTTAACATTTCATAAAAGGTTACTCCAAGAGAATAAAAGTCAGTACGATAGTCAATTTTTCGGTTCATCCTTCCCGTTTGTTCGGGAGACATATAAGCTAAGGTTCCCTCAATTAAATTAGGATTAAATTCTTTAGTATTTTCTAAAGTTAGTTGGGTTGAAATTCCAAAATCAATTAATTTGATTTCTTTACTACTAGGGTGTATGATAATGTTGGTTGGGTTAATGTCTTTATGAATAATATTAGAATCGTGGACAATCTCTAATCCTTCAACAATTTTGATAGCAAAATCTAAAAAAGATTCAATAGTTAGCTGATAATCTTTTAATAACGAGTCTAAAGATATTCCTCCAAAGTCCTCTAAAATTATTACTAAAGTTTTTTGATATTTATCGATACCGTAGGTTTTAATAATTCTGCGAGAATTTAGAATACTAAGTATATTATATTCTTGTTTAAACTGTGACAAAGTAAAGGGGTCTGGATAATTTTCTTGAAGAATTTTTAAAATAACCGGTTGTCGATCCTCTTCCCTCAGACCTCGATAAATTAAAGAATGGGAACTTTCGTAAATCTTTTCTATAATTTGACAGTTATTGATAATCATATTCATAGTTAGTTAATAGCTAATTTTGATCGATTACTCTGATTTAAGAAAACGTAAAAATTCTTCTTCACTAAGTTTAGTAATTCCTAATTTCTCTGCTTGAGTTAGTTTTGATCCTGGACTTTCTCCTACTAATAAGTAATCAGTTTTTTTGCTAACGGAATTGGTTACTGTCCCCCCTGCCTCAACAATCAATACTTTAGCGTCATTTCGTTTCAATGTGGGTAATGTTCCAGTGATAACAAAAATTTTCTTTGAAAAGGGAGTTAGGGAAGCATCAACATTATTTATCTTGGTCTGAGTTGTTTCTAATTGTAACCCAACTTCCTTTAATTGCTGAATTAGATCACAGTTTTTTTCAATACTAAACCAGTCAATAATGGATTGTGCAATTTCCTCTCCTACACCATAAACAGAACTTAAATCGGAGAAAGAAGCTTGAGACAATTGATCAATACTAGAAAAATTATTCGCCAATAAATTGGCATTAACACTCCCTACATAACGAATACCTAAACCATATAAAACCCGTGCAAAAGGTCTTTTTTTACTACCTTCGATGGCATTAATTAAATTATTAGCCGATTTATCACCCATGCGTTCTAAATGAGCGATTTTTTCTGACGTTAAATTGTATAAATCAACAATAGAATCAACTAAACCGTTATCGATCAATAAAATAACAATTTTTTCTCCCAAACCCCGAATGTCCAAAGCATCCCGTGAAGCCCAATGCACCAAACTACCCCGCAAAATTGCGCCACAGGAGAGATTCATGCAACGAGTAACTGCTTCTTTTGGAGGACGTTTCAGGGGAGAATTACACTCTGGGCAGATATTGGGCATTTGATAGAATTGGCTGTTAGGAGGGCGCAACTCCGTTAAAACTCGAACAACTTCGGGAATAATCTCCCCTGCTTTGCGAATGATCACCGTATCCCCCACACGGATGTCTAGTTGACTAATGCGATCGCTGTTATGGAGGGTAGCTTTTTGTACTGTCGTTCCAGCCAGATGTACTGGTTCCATGACAGCCATAGGGGTAACAGCCCCTGTTCTTCCCACGTTAACGATGATATCCTTAACTGTGGTGGGGACTTCTTCTGCGGGGTATTTTAGGGCGATGGCCCAACGGGGAAATTTCTGGGTAAATCCTAGGGTTTTTTGCCAGGAATAATCATTAATTTTTACTACCACACCATCTGTCATGTAGGGTAACTCTTTTCTATCGGTTTCCCACTGCTGAAAATACTCTGTTATTTCCTCAAGCGATCGGCATAATTTTCGGTGAGGATTAACTAAAAAACCACTGTTTTGTAAGTAGTTTAAAGATTCCCATTGATTAGTAATTTCTGTGCTTTCAAGGTGTAAAGTATAGGCAAAAAATTGTAAGCGTCTTTGATAGACAATTTTGGAGTCTAACTGTCGTAAAGTTCCTGCCGCTGCGTTACGGGGATTAGCAAATAAGGGTTCTTCTTTTTCTTCTCTTTCTCCATTGATGCGGTTGAATTCATCTATGGGTAAAAAGGCCTCCCCTCGAACTTCTAGAATGGGGGGAGGATTATCTAAATTTAATTTTAAAGGAATAGAACGGATTGTACGAACATTTTGGGTGATGTCTTCTCCTGTGGTTCCATCTCCTCGAGTTACTCCCCGAATTAGTAAACCGTTTTCGTAGGTTAAAGCTACAGCAGAACCATCAATTTTTAATTCACAAACATATTCAACTGATGCTATATTTTCCTCTTCAGTGTAACGTCGCCACCGCTTTTCCCATGCTTGCAAATCTTCTAAATTGAAGGCATTTTCTAAACTATAAAGAGGAATATTATGGTTAATAGAAATAAATTGAGAGGCAGGTTTATCCCCTACTCTTTGGGTGGGACTATCAGGGGTTATTAAGGGAGGATTTTCTTGTTCTAATTTATCTAGTTCTCTATATAATTGATCATAAATAGAGTCTTCCATGATGGGATCATCAAGAACATAATAGGCATAACTTGCTTTTTGTAGTTGTTGGCGTAGTTGTTGTATTCGTTGTTCCATCACCATTGAAAGTCCTCATGCGGTAGTTTTTACTAACAACTTCATAATCGGTATTGCAAAAGGTTTTTCTGATTCATAAAAAATTTGCTTTTAAGTGTCTTGAAATATTTTTCAATCATTGTTCTTCCATAGTAGCTATAAAAAAAGGAGAGTGAGATAAGCCATTAAGTAAGTATAATAGTTTTATCAGTCTTCTGCTAATAATTTTAGCAGCTTATGAGCATAAATATACTTAATTGCTTATTTCTTGATGTTGAAAACCTTTTAACACTGTGCTTGTCTAGATTGCTCCATTATCATTTTTTTCTTTAGTGAGATCTTTGTCTTTATGGTGAAACACAAATTATTATTTATGATTGATTCATGATAGCGGATATTTTGGCGGAATTGCACGTTAATGCTTTACAAGATGTTAAGATGTATTATTGTAACTGTTTTAAAAAGTTTTTAATTCAGCAAAATTGTTGATATATTAAGTAGCAGAAAAAGATGAATGATAGTATTTCGTTTAGTATAGACATAGATACCATTATTATTTTTGTTGCCTAAGATTTTAGGAAACGTTATTGAAAATATTTTCTCTAGCGAGTTCAAAGTTATTTACGATAAGATTATTCCTCCCTATCAAAACTGGCTAGGATTAATAGTTCTATTGACTGTAATCGATTTAGCTGGTCAATTTTTTCTCTACTCAGTCGGCTAAAACTATTAGAATTAGTCAGCAAAACCATCACTAATAAACTCAGCCATTATGCCATCAAATTTACTGTTCAAGAACAGGCAATTTATGTATAATTTCCTGTTACGATCTAAAAAGTACAAGTTAAGAGGATAAATTTTGATAAATATTCGCTGTGGTAATATTGAGTTTAAAAATATCGAAGCCATTATTTTTGATAAAGACGGTACCTTAGAAGACTCCAATAACTTTTTGCGAGAATTAAGTATTCACCGCGCCCGTTTATTAGATAGCAAAATACCAGGTATCGGGGAACCAATACTAAAATCCTTTGGCTTGCAAAACGACCAATTAGATCCTACTGGTTTAATGGCTGTAGGCAGTCGTCAAGACAACATAATTGCAGCCGCAGCTTACATTGCAGAAACAGGAAAAAGTTGGTTTTCAGCCCTAGAAATTGTTCAAAACACCTTCACAGAAGTAGATCAATATCTCAAAAAAGATCGCACCACCTCCCCTTTATTTTCTGGCAGTTTAGATGTGTTAAAAGCCTTATGGAACGCCGGATTAAAACTAGGAATTTTGTCAGCAGCCCCCACCCAGGACGTAGAAAATTTTGTGCGGGAACATAGTCTTTCTGATTACATTCAATCAATGATAGGAGGGGATCAAGGATTAAGTAAACCAGACCCCCAACTATTTATTAAAGCGTGTCGAACTTTAATGACATCCCCCGATAAAACGTTGATGGTAGGGGACTCCCAAGGAGATATCCTCATGGCCAAAGAAGCAGGAGTTGCAGGGGCGATCGGTATTTGTTGGGCTAATAATCATGCCCCTCATCTTGCTCAAGCAGATACTATTATCACTCGAATCGAGGAAATAGTACTGAGTTAAACCATAAAGCTCATCCAACAAAAAGATAAACTTCTGCTTAATTCGGATTTTAGGGTGTATGATGTTACATTAACAAAAGTTTGTCATCATGTATCGTTATTAGAGAGGGTAAAGCAAAATTGTCTAATCGTTATTTATTTACTTCTGAATCTGTTACTGAAGGACATCCCGATAAAATTTGTGACCAAATCTCTGACACTATTATTGATACCCTCCTCTACCACGATGATCAGAGTCGGGTAGCGGCTGAAGTAGTAGTAAACACAGGTTTAGTCTTGATCACAGGGGAGGTTACCTCTGAAGCAAATGTTAACTTTGTGGATTTAGTCCGCAAAAAAATTGCAGAGATTGGTTACACTGATGCTGATAACGGTTTCTCTGCCAATAGCTGTTCTGTTTTAGTCGCTTTAGACGAACAGTCCCCTGACATTGCCCAAGGTGTGAGTCAAGCTCGGGAACAGCGTAAAGACCTTAGCGACGACGAATTAGATCAAATCGGTGCTGGTGACCAAGGCATTATGTTTGGTTATGCTTGCAACGAAACCCCAGAACTAATGCCCCTACCCATCAGTTTAGCTCATCGTTTCTCCCGTCGTTTAGCGGCAGTCCGTAAAACCGGTGATTTAAGCTATTTACGCCCCGATGGCAAAACCCAAGTTTCCATCGTCTACGAAAATGGTATTCCTGTTGGCATCGATACCATTCTCATCTCTACGCAACACGACGAAACCATTGGTTCCATAACCGATAACGAGGCAGTTCAAGCTAAAATTAAATCTGATCTCTGGGATGCGGTGATTTTACCAGTCTTAGCAGATAACGATATCAAAGCGTCTCAAGATACCCGTTATCTAGTTAATCCCACCGGGAAATTCGTTATCGGCGGTCCCCAAGGGGATGCAGGGTTAACCGGTCGTAAAATTATCGTAGATACTTACGGTGGCTATTCTCGTCACGGTGGTGGGGCGTTTTCCGGTAAAGATCCCACCAAAGTAGACCGCTCCGCTGCCTACGCTTGTCGTTATGTGGCTAAAAATATTGTGGCTGCTGGTTTAGCAGATAAGTGCGAGGTTCAACTTAGCTACGCCATTGGGGTTGCTCGTCCTGTTAGTATTTTGGTAGAAACCTTTGGAACAGGGAAAGTGGATGAAACCCAGTTACTAGAAGTGGTTAAGGAAATGTTTGAGTTACGACCTGCTGGTATTATTCAGTTCTTGAAACTCCGTGAACTGCCTTCCCAACGGGACGGACGTTTTTATCAAGATGTGGCTGCCTACGGTCATTTTGGACGCAACGATCTCGACCTTCCCTGGGAAGCAACAGATAAAGCGGCTTTGCTCAAAGAGGCTTTATTAAAAGTTGGTGTTTAGTCCTAAATACTAATCTAATATACTCTAAGTTTTCAGGGAAAAGATGATAAGTCTTTTCTCTTTTATTTCGTCTACATATTAGGAATCCAATTACCATGAAAACCACCAGGAACACGAACTGGTAAATGAACAGTGGCAATGGGTTCAGATGCAAAATTTCTCGGGTCAATGATCACAAAATCACTGGTGTTAGTATTTTCATTATACACAAAGGTAACAACATAACCATCTAATTCCGATTCACCCTTGGAACTGGGAATAAACGCTGCTTCACCACCGTAGCATCCTGGTTTGAATTGATGAATTTTATGAGTTTTTTTAGCTAGATCATATTGAATTAATGAGGGAAAATAATTGGGTATTTTTCTTTTTGATAGTAGTTCTGTGTCAATATAAGGAGCATACCCAAAACTATAAGCTTGACCTATTTTATCGTTATTGATGGTAGGAAAATCCACATAATGATCATCTAAACTTTCTGAAATAATTTGCTGAGTTTTTAGATCTATTGTCATTCTTTGTAGGTTCGATTTATTGTTTAAAATAGCTTGCCAATGACTTTCCATATTAATTTTAGGGTAGTGAACAAAATCAATAATTACTTTTCCATTTTCTTCAAATCCATTCATAAAATGCCAAACCCAAAAAGCGTCGGTTTGTAGATAAATTGGCTTTTTATCATTATTATGACGATCAACTAAAATAACCGTGGTTCCTGCTTGAGGTTGCCAAACAAAAGGCTGATTTTCCTCTTTTGCCTGTTGTAAATTGAAAACAAGAGGACAATGAAAGAAAATAGCATAATTGTCTGTAATGACCATATCGTGAAACATTACAGGTTCAGAAACATTGATAGGGGTTTTTCTAATAATGTTGCCGTTTTTATCGGCAATATAATAATGCAAATAAGGGGAATTAAAAAAAGAATACCGGTAAAAATGTAACTCTCCAGTTTTTGGATCCAATTTCGGATGAGCAGTCATTGATTGTTCCAGTTGTCCATTGAAGTCCCACTCACCAACAGTTTCTAGGTTATTATCGATTGCATAGGGTAAGCCAATTTCGTATAAAGCTAACAATTTATTACCGTAACCGATTATGTTAGTATTAGCATAATTTTTAAATTTTAACTCAGTAATTTCTTGTCCTTCAAACATTTCGTAAGTTAGTCCACGGGTTTGAATCCAACGGTTTTTATAACTAACTTTTCCTCGGTTAAAGTTAATACTATGAAGCATTCCATCCCCTTCTAAGGGATAATTATAAGAACTTGGCTTAAACATGGGATTAGGACCATTTCTTAGATACATTCCCTGTAATTCTTCAGGAACTTTACCCGATGTTTTTAAATTATTAATTTCCACTTCTTCAAAAACAGGCGCATTAATTCCCTGTAAAAAAATATTACTACTTTTCCAACTTTTATAGGATTTATACTGTTTATAGATAGGAGTGGATTGACTCGGTAATTGATGAGAAGCGATAGCAGTTATGGCGGCAAGGGACGATTGAATTAAAAACTCTCTTCTTTTCACGACAAATAATCCTAAAATTCACTATTTTCCATCATTTTTGTAGCAAGTTCTGTATTAATTACAATACCTTCTGTGGGAAATGCTTTCATAATATCGATCGCTGTCCATCCTTCCTCTGATTGCTCAATGGCGGCGGAAATTAATGCTCCACGAATGGCATAAAATCCGTTATGATTAGGATGGGTACTAAATATTTCTCCCATACTTTTTAATAAGTCTTTCATCAAAGGAGTTCGTAATAACCTAGCAAACCTTACTCCATCTATCTTGTATCTTTTCTGTAATGTTTCTCGCAATTCAATCAGGGTTTTTTCATCGAACTGACTGGCAAAAAAAGCAAATTCTTTGGTTATTCTTCCTTCTTCTGCATAAATTTCTAAAGACTCAACAGACAGGGGGAATTTGAATGGACCATAAATAAAATAGAGGGTTTCTGCACTTAAAACTGGTCGAGGTATCAAAGGAATTAAAACACAAGAAATTCCTAAACAAATACGAGTTAGGGGATTCATTTTTGTATAAAAAGTCACTATTTCTAGTGAACCTTTAGGGCTTCTGTTAATTTGTCGAGTCTATAGTAACTTTTATAGTTAATCCCTATTTAATAAGGAATTTTTAACATATAAAAAGACAACCATAATTTATGGTTGTCCTGATTGTTTATGTGTTAATACAAATCGGATAGGTGTTAAAATTACTACTGTGCTAAATTAAAGAACGTAGCTGAATAGAAATTCGCGTATTTTTACCTACTACTATAACAGCAGAGTCACCAAACTTTGGGGGACCAGTTGTAATAACTGGATTACTGGAAAAGCCAAATTTTTCCGTAGGAATGCCGAGAAAATTGCGGTTTAGTTCCCCATCTTCGTTATCGTCCCAAAAAACAGCCACTGCGTAGGTTTGAGGTTGTAAATTATCAAAAGTGACTTCTAATAACTTATCTGTGATTTTGACGCATTGGGTGTTAACTGCGTCGTCTTTACTATCGGGAAATCCTCTTCCACTAGAAAAGAGACTGAAGCAAACTTGTCCTTTGGTGTTGCTTAAACCCTCAATCTCAACCGTCAAGTTACTGGTTAGAGTAGCGTTCGCTGGTTGGTTTAAGGTTAAAATTGTCCCTGTGGACAATAGTAGATTAGTTAGTAAATAAGAAAATTTCATCAGATTGCTTTAGGTGGTTAAGAATAGAATTAATAAAGATGTTTTTCGAGATCTTTAAATCTCAGAGTCGTTATGAATCTTTATATTATCTTAAACCTTTTGATGCAGGTAGTCTATTATCATTCAAAATAAATCATAGTAGGTATGACTTTGTTTTAATGGGTTTACTAGGAATTACCAAAACTGATATAATTTGGTGCTTAACTATCCTAAATTCCTAACCCTTATTTTTATTGTTGTCTATTTGTTGTTTGCTGTTGGGATAATTTAAATCATTAATTGGTCTAACAAAATTCTGACATTGCAATTGAGAACACCAATTTTTCAGTAAATTTTATTATCCAATTTTATTCTATTGCCAAGGTCTAATTTGCATAATGACTATTTCACCTCAATATATTTGGAGTCAAGTGCTTAATCGTCTCAAATTACGATTAAATCCTACTGCTTATGAAACTTGGTTCGCTTCAGCAACCGTAGAAAATGGGCGAGACAATTGTTTAGTTATTCGAGTAGAAAATACTTTTATTCTTAATCATTTACAAAAAACATATTATTCTTTGATTATAGAAGAAATAGAAGCTATTGTTGGTTATCAAGTGAAGGTTAAATTGACTACTGGTCAAGAGCAGAATCTAAAAATTATTGATAAAAATAACCACGATTCTCTTTCTAATAATAACCGCAATAAAGCTGTTGAAGACTCACCTAAACCTAATCAATTAAACCCCAACTATAATTTTTTACGTTTTGTAGTCGGTCCAACTAATAGAATGGCTCATGCTGCTTCTTTGGCCGTTGCTGAATCACCAGGAAGAGAGTTTAATCCTTTATTTTTGTGTGGTGGGGTTGGATTAGGTAAAACCCATTTAATGCAAGCGATCGCCCATTATCGTCTAGAACTGTATCCCAAAGCTAATGTTTTTTATGTTTCTACAGAACAATTTACTAACGATTTAATTGCCTCTATCCGTCAAGATAGTATGGAGATTTTTCGAGGTCATTATCGAACTGCTGACATTTTATTGGTGGACGATATCCAATTTATCGAAGATAAAGAATACACCCAAGAAGAATTTTTTCATACCTTTAATACTTTACACGAAGCAGGAAAACAAGTGGTCATTGCCTCTGATCGACCTCCCAAAAGAATCCCCAGTTTACAAGATAGATTGGTGTCTCGTTTTTCTATGGGTTTGATTGCCGATATTCAAGTACCAGATTTAGAAACGAGGATGGCTATTCTACAAAAAAAAGCAGAATACGAAAACATTAAATTGCCTCGGGATGTTATCGAATATATCGCCACCAATTATACATCTAATATTCGGGAATTAGAGGGAGCATTAATTCGCACTGTCACCTATATTTCTATTTCTGGACTATCAATGACAGTAGAAAATATTGCCCCTGTGTTAAATCCTCCTATGGAACAAGTCACTGCTTCCCCCGAAATCATTATCACCATTGTTGCCGAAAATTTTCACCTATCTGTCGAGGATTTAAAAAGCAGTTCACGCCGCCGAGAAATTAGTTTAGCTCGACAAATTGGAATGTATTTGATGCGTCAACATACGGATCTGAGTTTACCCAGAATTGGGGAAGAATTTGGGGGAAAAGACCACACAACGGTTTTGTATAGTTGTGACAAAATCTCTAAGTTACAAAAAAAAGATTGGGAACTTTCTCAGCACTTATCCACCTTGAGCGATCGCATTAATCTTGCTAGTCGCAATCAAGAGTGATGAGCGTATCTAGCTTCCCAATCTTCGCAAAGAATAGCCTCTTCTGTAAAAGCTTTGTAGGGATGTACAGTACACTTTAGACAGGTTTCTCCTGTATGAAAAGAACAGCGATCGCAAGGAATTTGGTGCAGTTTTCGCAAGTATAAATATCCATCTTCGATAGCAAAGAAAATGGCACAAAAAAAACATACCAAAACTAACCAAATAAGTAAGGGACAAATCCAACCCATTTGGATCATAATAATCTCTTGCATTATCATAAATCCTCTCTAAATGAGACAAAGAAGTTGCTGGAAAGACATTTTAGGTAACGCCCTCCACAGACGGAAGTTATGGCACTAGACATTGCGTTTAGAATGTCACGGGAATTCCTCGTTTCCTCGTAACACTAATTAAATCAACAAACAACGCCTTAGTTTTTGATACTGATGCGGTGACTATGAAACCGACTGAAACATTTTAGGATCTAATATTTTTTCCTCCAAACTCTGCCAAAAATTTATAACTTTCTCACTCACTAATTTAGAATTCATGTAATGGAAAAAATGCCTTCCTTGAGAACATTCCCATAAAACATCCCCTGATTTTAGCCAAGGTTTCCAAGCATTTAATTGATATGGAGAAACAACCATATCATCTCTGCTACCCCCAACAAATAATGGCACCGACATCAACTGAGGTGTAACACCAACCTGTTCTACTAATGTATTGGGAGAAGGAGATGACAATAAATCTTGTTCTAAGAGATAGATTAATAACTCGCTTTTAAAAGGACATTGACGGCCAAATAGGGTATAAACCATTTGGGTCAAAATCGTGTGGCGATCGCAGGGTAAGGTCTTGAACATAGCATAGTAATGACTTTGCCAGTCCACTGCCAAATTAGCTCCCACCGATAACAATGTCAACGACTTGACTCTCTCGGGATGACGTTGTGCGTAAATCATCCCTAACCAAGCACTGGTACTATGACCAATTAGATGTACTGGTTGGTTTAGCTGTTTGAGGTAGTCGTGTAGCAGCACACAAGCAACTTCAAGGGTAATGGGTTCATCTGGGGTTTGATTGTATTCCCATAAAGCGATGGCATGATTTTGGGACAGTTGACTGATTAAAGGACGGTTAAACCTCTGTAATATAGGACTGACACTTAACCATAAAGCAGTGGGAACAGAAGACATAACAAACTCCAAATTGAGGACGATTTAAGGCACAATTGAGATAGAGTTCAATAGGAAAGTTAAGCGGATGTCTGTTTGGCGTATTTAAAAAACCTCTAGACACCCCTTAACTCCTTTTTATTTACTTACACTTGCTCAAAGTTGTTGAGCGCGTTTTCTACTTTTTTGAAGTCAAAACCCATAGCCCGTAAAGCGTGCCATAGATGACCTTGTAAGAAGAAAAAGGCTAAGAAGAAGTGTGTATTCGCTAACCAGGCGCGAGCGGTGTGTCCACCAAATTCTATGTTTGCAGTGTCAGCAAAGTAAGGGCTAATGCCTAATTTCACTTCCAATACGGGACCGTAGAACTCAGGAGGATAAGCTAAGGTATTAACCGCACAGAAATAAGCTGCTACAAACCCGGCTAAAGCAATACCGCCTAAAGAGTAGGATAAGATAGCTTCTCCGGAGAAAATAAGAGCTTTTCTCGCCCATGCCATGGGAGGAACAATGATGTGCCAGATACCACCAGCAACCAATAGGAAACCCACAAAAACATGACCACCAACTAAGTCTTCTAGACTGTTAACGGTAGCAAAATGGGTTTGATAGCCATAGATCACTAAGGGATCTAAGGTGGGTTCGGTAACTAAACGAACTGCCTGTGTGGTGGAGTCGTATAAACCGCCCCAGAACATGGCTTTTCCTACCAATAACAAGGCAGCGATACCCAAAAATAAGAGATGATGGCCTAAGATAATGCCCAATTTTTTGTGATCATCCCACTCAAAATGAAAACGACGAGCGTTTCCTTCTGTGGTTTGTAGATCTTGGGGTGCTTTTAAAAGATGAAATAAAGCACCAGCACCTAATACGGCAGAGGAGATCAGGTGTAATACACCAATAACAAAGAAGGAATATGTATCAACAACTTCTCCTCCTTGTCCTACGCCGAAGCCCAAAGTGGCTAAGTGGGGTAATAAAATTAACCCTTGTTCTCCCATGGGTACATCGGAAGCGTACTTAGAAAGTTCAAACAAAGTAAACGCACCAGCCCAAAACATTATTAATGCCCCTTGAGCTGCGTGAGCAACGATGAATAAACCTGATTTTCCAGCAAATCTGGCATTTCCTGCCCACCAGTCGTAGCTGACGTTCGGATTGTCGTAAGTTTGCATCATGGTTTTCAGTAAACAATACAATTTCCGCTTATTAGGAATTGCTATCAATAAGCTTACCCTTAATCTATAAAGATTGGCAAGAAATAACCATTAAGAATTGTTTAAAGGGTATGGGAGACACACCAGAATGTACTAAATATAGGGGGATTGGGGTTAAAATTTCTCTTTTAAGGTAAAGGTGATTATTTTTTAGGCGACGCTTTGATTAAATTTTTTATTGAGATGTAATGTTATTATCGCTTTACATTTGCAAATTAGACGCTTATTAAAGATTTAATTTAGCTTCATGATTTCCATATCTGCATGGCCTTCTCAGGCTAGATAAAACCATAAAAATTAGGCAACTGTTAAGGTGAGTTCGGTGTTAGGGGTTATAATTTCTTATGGGTTAAACCCCTAATAGCTATGGTTTTGAACCCGCTCAAAACCACCGTTGGAGGAGTGCGTTAATTTTATTTTGTCATTAATTTCTATGTCTAAGTCGATACTGAACCTCCAAAGTTTAGAAAATAAGCAAATCTTGACCCTAACACCTCCCCATACAGGATTATCTCTGCAAGGAACCCTACAAATACCAGGAGATAAGTCCATATCCCATCGCGCTTTGATGTTAGGGGCCATGGCAGAAGGAGAAACCATCATCGAAGGGCTGCTATTAGGAGAAGATCCCCACAGTACCGCCAACTGTTTTCGGGCTATGGGAGCGCAAATATCCCCTTTAAACAGTCAGAAAGTCACCGTACAGGGTATCGGGTTAGGGCAATTACAAGAACCCTCAGAGGTACTCGATGCAGGGAATTCTGGGACAACAATGCGTTTGATGTTGGGACTATTAGCATCTCACCCCCATCGCCTCTTTTGTGTCACAGGAGATGCTTCTTTGCGATCACGCCCCATGTCCCGTGTTATCCAACCCTTACAAGAGATGGGGGCGCAAATATGGGGACGTAACAACAATCGTTTGGCCCCCTTAGCGGTTCAAGGACAAACCCTTAAACCCATCCATTACCGCTCCCCCATCGCCTCAGCACAGGTTAAATCTTGTATCCTATTAGCAGGGTTAATGACCGAAGGGGAAACCACTGTCACCGAACCAGCCTTATCTCGGGATCACAGCGAAAGGATGTTACAAGGGTTTGGTGCAACCCTAAAAATTGATCCCACAACCCACAGTGTTACCGTTGTAGGGTATCCCAAATTAATCGGTCAAAAGGTAATCGTCCCAGGAGACATTAGTTCAGCCGCTTTTTGGTTGGTAGCAGCCTCTATTGTTGAGGAATCGGAATTATTAATCGAAAATGTCGGTGTTAACCCCACCCGAACCGGTATTTTAGAAGCTTTAGAGATGATGGAAGCAAATATAACCCTAGAAAATAAACGGGTGATCACAGGGGAACCAGTTGCTGATCTGCGGGTGAAATCTTCTCGATTAAAAGCTTGTACCATAGAAGGGGAGATTATTCCCCGCCTTATCGATGAAATACCTATCCTAGCGGTGGCGGCTCTGTTTGCAGAAGGAAAAACGATCATTAAAGATGCAGCGGAGTTGAGAGTTAAAGAAAGCGATCGCTTGGCAGTGATTGCTTCACAATTGGGTAAAATGGGAGCAACCATTACTGAATTGCCGGATGGCTTAGAAATTATCGGAGGAAACCCTTTAAACGGTGCTGAGGTGGATAGTTGCAGTGATCATCGTATTGCCATGAGTTTAGCCATTGCCGCCTTAAATGCAAAAGGCAAAACCATCATTAACGGTGCCGAAGCTGCGGCCATTTCTTACCCTGAGTTTGTAGGCAGTCTAGAAAAAATTATCCCATAGGTTTTTTTGAGTTTAATACACAACTGGTAAAAATTAAGCGTCTCAAACCTGATTTTCTCCTTAGACAAAGATTCAATTCCTAACACCGAACTCATAGCGATTTTCAATTGAATGGAACAACCTAAAATTTAACTCCTGCCTCCTGCCTCCTGCCTCCTGCCTCAAAGCTAGAAAGTTTATAATCTATGCAAATGAAAACTGCTATCAGGTTAAAAGAGGGTATTTAAATCGGATTTGGGATAATCTGCTATTTTGATACATGACCTAAAATATCTTACTAAAACGATGAAACGTCGCCACTTTCTCAGTAATTCTGCACTAGGAGCAACCACTGCCACTGTCCTTAGTTCCTGTCAAACCCAGTCCACAGAAGGCAACGGGACAGCATCTAGCTTACCTAACCTGCGCTGGAAAATGCAAACCAGTTGGCCTAAGTCCCTAGATACCATTTTCGGTGGAGCGCAAACTGTCTGCGATCGGGTAAAAGCCATGAGTGGCGGGAAATTTACCATTACCCCCTACGCGGCAGGAGAAATTGTACCAGGGTTAGAAGTGTTAGACGCGGTGCAGCAGGGAACCGTCGAATGTGGTCACTCCCCCAGTTACTATTATGTAGGAAAAAACCCTGCTTTGGGCTTTGGAACTGCCATGCCTTTCGGTTTAACTGCCCAACAACAAAACGCTTGGTTTTATCATGGGGGTGGTTTAGAAACCATGCACCAACTCTACGCAGATTTTAACGTGATTAGCTTTCCGGCTGGAAATACAGGAGCGCAAATGGGGGGATGGTTTAAACGGGAGGTGAAATCCGTTAACGATCTCAAAGGCTTAAAAATGCGTATTCCTGGACTGGGAGGGGAAGTTATGAACCGATTAGGGGTAAATGTGCAAGTTTTGCCTGGAGGGGAGGTTTTTCTGGCTTTGGATACCGGTGCCATCGATGCTGCTGAATGGGTTGGTCCCTACGATGATGAAAAATTGGGTTTAAATAAAGCTGCTAATTATTATTATTATCCCGGTTGGTGGGAACCTGGAGCGACTTTGGACTTACAAATTAATCGATCTGCCTGGGATAAATTACCCCAGGAATATAAGGACATTTTACAAACAGCGGCAATGGAAGCTAACTTAAATATGTTAAGTCAATACGATTCTCAAAATCGCGTAGCTCTGCAATCTTTAGTGCGAGGAGGGACTCAATTAATTCCTTATTCTGAGGAGATTTTAACGGCAGCCCAAACCATTGCTTTTGATTTATACGAAGAAAATGCTAGTAAAGATGCTACTTTTAAACAAGTGTACGAGTCTTGGGATAAATTTAGAAAAGAAATTATACAATGGAATAAAATTAACGAATTAAGTTACACTAAGTTTGTCTTTAGATAATATTGAATCTAATTAACAACTGATAACTGATAAAAATGAAACTTTTTGTAATTTTAATTCTTAACTTAATCTTGATTTTTGCATATCCTCAACCTACTCAGGCTGGGGAAATAGCAAATCGTCTAGCTGATTATCCTAACTGGAATAGTAAGCTAAATGTTAGTCAAACAGAAACCGATTTAATTTATCCTGAGTGGATGGCAGGAACCTGGACTGCTACTAGTATATTAAGGGAACAAATAGCCCCTTTAGCTCCTCGAGTTGTTACCCCAGGCTTTGAAAAAAACGAACAATACTTAAATCAACCTTTTACTTTTAAAGTTCGTTTTCAACCGCAAATAGCCCCGGTTCCCAACATTCTTTCTCTCTCTTCGTTTTCCCCCCAAAAAGATTTGATAGTAGCCGATCGCTCCTTCAATGGAGAGAATATTGCTAGAGCTTATCTAGGAGACAATCAAGTTTTATCAGTTAAAATTTCTACTGAAGATCCTAACCGTCAAATAACTTTTTTAGCAGACGATAACCAACTTATTTCCACCATAACAGGTCGGGGACAAGAAAACCCCAACCGTGAAGAATTTTTAACCACAGAAATCACACAACAATTGTTTCAGCGACCCATAAGTATTTATCTAAATGAAGTAGAAACTACCACAAATTATCAATTAATTAATCCCAATAAAGTAACAGCTAAACAGGTAACAGCCATTTATTTATCACCCGAAGATCCCGACTATTTCAAAGCCATTAATCGTCCGGTAGCTTTATATAAATATGAGTTAATTTTACAAAGATAATTTATATTAATCGAGAGAAGCAACACCCCATCCTGGTAAAATTATTATATTAGGTTTTAGGAGACATCTTAATATATGGTAAGCGTACAACCAGAATATCCTTGGTGGTATGGATGCGTCATTTACGAAATTTATATTCGCAGTTTTTACGACAGTAATGGGGATGGAATTGGGGATTTAAAGGGAATTATTGAAAAATTAGATTATTTAGCTTCCTTACCCATCGATGCTATCTGGGTAACTCCATTTTTTCAATCTCCTATGGAAGATTTCGGGTACGATGTTTCCGATTTTTACGCAGTAGATCCCCGTTTTGGCAACATCGAAGATTTTGAAGCCTTGATCGAAGAAGCCCACGCCCGTAACTTAAAAGTTATCATCGATCAGGTGTGGAGTCATACAGCTAGTATTCATCCTTGGTTTCTCGAAAGTTCTTCCAGTCGAGATAACCCCAAAGCAGACTGGTATGTATGGTCAGACGGCCAAAACGGCAGAAAACCCAATGACTGGCTATCTATTTTTGGGGGAACCGCCTGGAAATGGCATCCGGACCGCAAACAATTCTATTTTCATAACTTTCTGGAAACTCAGCCGGATCTCAACTGGCATAACCCGGATGTGGTGCGAGAAATCATGAAAGTAGGAGAGTTTTGGTTAGAAAAAGGTGTTGATGGCTTTCGATTAGATGCCTGTAATTATTATATGCACGACACGAATCTAGTGGATAACCCTCGCCGCACCGAAGGAATGCCGGAACTGGATGGGGTATCTCCCATGAATCCCTACGCTCAATATATTCATCTCCATAATATGGATCAAGTGGAGAATATTCGTTCTCTGCGACGAATCCGCAAAATGCTGGAAAAATATCCGGGTACCATGTCTATGGGAGAAATTGTGGTTACCAGCGAACCCATGCGCCAAACCGTAGAGTACATTCGGGGAGATCGTCGATTACACACCGCTTATAATTGTGCGTTATTAGTAAATAAAAAGCTAACACCCAGATTAGTAGCTGATCTGATTGAAGATTTATCTTTGCACCTCGAAGCTGATGAAAGGGAAATGATCTGTCTAACCACTAGTAACCACGATTTTCCTCGAGCTAAGTCCCGTTGGGCCCCAGATGATCCCTCTTTAATGCCTTATCTGGAAAAGATGTTGATCGCCTTATTACCGAGTTTACGGGGATTGGTTTGTTTTTACCAAGGAGAAGAATTAGGCTTAACAGAAAGTTCGGTTTCCCTGGAAAAAATGAAAGATCCTTACGGTATTTATTTTTACCCTTATTTTTCGGGTAGAGATGGTTGTCGCACCCCTATTCCTTGGGAACCGGATCAAAAGAATTTTGGTTTCAGCGAAAGTGATGAAACTTGGTTAAGTGTAGATGAGAATTACGAATTATTGAGTGTGGCCAAACAAGAGCATGATCCTGACTCTCTACTTAATTTTTTCCGTTGGTTTGTTAAGTGGCGCAACCGTCAACCGGCTTTAAAATACGGAGCGATCGAATTGGTAGAAGCAAGCGAGGATATATTAGCTTTTGTCCGTCGTAGTCCCTTACAAGAGTTTCTTTGTGTGTTTAACCTTAGTGAGCATAAACGCTCCTATTTTGTTTCTTTTCGCTATGGTAAACCAATTATTAGTTCAGAAAGTCACAACTTTCCCACTACAAATTTGGGCAACGGTCAAAGAATGATTGAAATGGGACCTTTTGCCTTTGCATTTTTTGAACGGGAATCATGAAACCTTATCGAAGTAGTTGTTAACCTGAGTTCGGTGTTAGGAGTTAAGTTTTTTTAAGAGACACTCTGCCGAGGTTTTCTCGGCATGGGAATGCTCGGTGAGAGATTTTTGGCAATATTATATCGAACTCAGGTTGTCATACCAAATCCTGTTATCAAACCCATCTTATCTTCTGGAAGAGGCAGGAGGCAGGGGGCAGGAGGCAGAAGGTTTTTCAGCTTTTAGGCTATCAATTCTAAAAGGGGGCATTTAAATCGGATTGGGTATCAGTTATTTCTCAGTGATCATTAGATAACTGTTTGGGTTTCCCGATTAATTATTGGCCAAATTCTAAACGAGCTTGCTCTACCATTTCCACTGTAATCTCATCCAAGTCCGCAGCTCTAGCTAATTCCTCAATTTTCTGACGGGCTTGAGTTCTTACAAAAAAGGGAATACTTTTAAGTTTTTTTTCTGCTTCTTGAGTCCATCGGGGACTGTCTCCAAATTCAAATTGACTCATAATCTGCGGAGAATGGATTGATTATTTATCTTTAATAAACAATTATAACATTATTGCTAGAGAAAATTATCGTTGTTGATTAACAATTATTAAGCTAAAGATTATGAATTTTAATAGCGAACAATGGGCGAATATTCATAAGACTTTTGAGAAAATATGGGGTTATAAAGAATTCAGACCCCCACAAAAAGAAGTTATCAACTGTTTATTAGAGGGAAGAGATGCTTTAATTATCATGCCAACAGGGGGAGGGAAATCTATCTGTTTTCAGCTTCCTGCTTTACTAAAAACAGGTCTAACCATTGTTATTTCTCCATTGGTGGCATTAATGGAAAATCAGGTTAATGACCTAAAAAATAAAAATATACCCATAGAATTACTACACAACGAAATACCCAGAAGACAACGAAAAATAACTTTAGATAAGATTAATAAACAACAAATTAGATTACTGTATCTTTCCCCTGAAACCTTATTGAGTATTCCTGTTTGGCAACTATTAATTCAACCTCACATCGAAATTAACGGACTGATTTTAGATGAGGCACATTGTTTAGTGCAATGGGGAGAAACTTTTCGACCTAGCTACAGTCGTTTAGGAGCAGTTAGACAAACTTTATTAAAAGATAAAATATCGAGTAAAAAAATAGTGATCGCAGCTTTTACCGCTACAGCAGATCTTCAATCCCAAGAGATTATTAAAAGCAGTTTAAGGTTACAAAATGCGCAAACATTTGCCATTAGTCCCTATCGTAGTAATCTAAGTTTAGCCATAAAAATTGCTTGGAATCCTCGCTGTCGTCGTCATCAACTCCTCAATTTTATCAAACGCCAACAAAAACAAAGTGGGTTGGTTTATATTCGTTCTCGTGCTGAAAGCGAAGAATTAAGTCAATATTTACAGAAATTAGGTTATAAAGTAGTTGCTTATCACGCTGGTTTAAGTGCGTTAAAAAGGAGAGAAATTGAAGAAAAGTGGTTAGAAGATAAATTACAATTTGTTATCTGTACTTCGGCGTTTGGTTTAGGTATTAATAAACCAGATGTTCGTTGGGTTGTTCATTATCAAGCACCGTTTTTATTATCGGAATATTTGCAGGAAATTGGACGAGGTGGAAGAGATGGGAAAAACACTAAAACCTTAACCTTAATTAGTGAACCCACGGGATGGTTGGATTCTACTGATCAACAAAGAAACAAATATTTTTTACAACAATTACATAAAAATTATCAACAAACAAAACGTTATTTCTATCAAATACCAAAACAAGGAAATATAATCGATCTTAAAGAAGAAATACCAAAAATTGAAATAATTTCATCCTTATTGTACCGTTGGAAAAAACTCAAGTGGATAAATCCATTTGATTATGAATTGATAGCTGATATATCATCGTTGAATATTGGTAAAATAATCAAAAAATCTCAACAAGAATTACAACAAATGAAGCAGTATTTAATGACTCGTTCTTGTCGTTGGCAATATATTCTTAATGCTTTTGGATTTATTAAAGAAGCGAAAGGGTTTAACTGCGGACATTGCGATAATTGTCAAAGAAGACGGTAACGGTTCTTGTCGTCCCACATCTCTATAGTTGAGATAGGGAAACCAAAAAATGTTATAAGTTATAAGAAATAGTTGTTGATGGACATAAAGCGATCGCTATTTTAAGTGGATAAAGTCGAGTCCTAACTAAGTTATTCTTGAGACTTGTTATAATCGAATCTAATTTTCCTTTAATCCTCTAGGTGAGTTTGAGTCAAATGAAAAAACTAATTTTTGCTTTACCTATTATGTTCGGTGTTTTGGGAATACCATCTCAAACCTTCGCTCATACCATGTTCACTAACTATTTATTAAATGATAAGCTAGAGTTCGAGACTACATACAGTACCGATGAAGTAGCGGATAACGCTGAGGTTTATGTTTATGCACCTAACAATTTTGACGAACCTTGGTTAGAAGCTAGAACCGATGCAAAAGGCCGTTTTTCTTTTCTTCCTGATACTTCTATTCCTGGGGACTGGGAAGTGCAAATTATAGATGAGGGTCACGGAGAGGTTATTATTGTTCCTGTCACAGAAGATGGAGTAGATTACGAAAACATTAGCTATGAATTGAGACAAGATTTACATTATAGTTCTACTCCTATGTCTCCTCTTCATAGTTTATTAATTACTGCTGGTGTTGCGGGTTTATGGTTCGCTGTGTTGCGTAAAAATTAAGATAAATTTAGTGTTTATTGTTAAATAAATACAACTCAATTATCAATGGTGTGTTAACAAGATATTGAACAGTATTTTTGTTAATACGCTTTTCTTTTTAATACAGATATAACCCATGTCAGAAAAAGACGAAAAAAGGAAGCTTCTCAAAAAGTCTGGGGGGACTCGCCGAAAGTTAGGGGACAAAG